>DUQY01000252.1 GCA_012837565.1 Bacteroidales bacterium
CATCTCTTTTTATTTCTAATAACAATATAATATAATTTTTTTTGTATCTTTGTAGCTTATATAAAGAATAGTAATTAATCTAATATCTTAGAGAGATATGTTGAAAACAAAAATATACCTATTATTTGCATTATTAATTAGCTCTGCATTTGCACTTGAGGCACAAATTGTTCCAGTAACAACTTCCGACTACGGACTTATGGGTTACCCTATTACAATTCGTTACCAGAAATATGCAACTGATACCAACTTTGCTAAAAAAGAACAGAAACAAAGCTTTATTGATGATTACCAAATGACCTTTAATGAAAATAGACGACTAGTTCAAAGGCAACATTTCATCAGTGGAAATAAAGATAGATATACAGTTTTCACTTACGATAATGTAACTCGTGACCTACTAAAAGAAGAGTTATTTGAGGCTAATGGTAAGATTGTTTCAACAATTAATCACAAATACGGATATCTTGGAAGAGTTGAAGAGGTTGTCACTGTTGAATATCCTGCATCACTTGGTGGAGCAAACAAAATGGTTAGCAAACAAACCTATAAATGGAATGCTAAGGGACAATTATCGGAATATTCTGTATTTGGAGATTATGCTGCAAGAGAAAAAACAATTGAATATTATTATGGACCACAAGATAGTTTGATTTACACCCTTACAACTTATGGATTTAATAAGAACGTAGAGAAAACTACTTATAAGAGAGACTTTAAGCATCATTTAATTGAGATGACAGCTTTCCGCAACGACCAACAAATTAGAAGAGAAACCTACGACCTTAATGATGATTTCTTAGTTATTGGAAAGAAAGTCTATAATGGTAAAAACAAATTAACCCTTGATTACACTTATACTTACGATGAGCATAAATACATGTTATCTGAGATAGCTAAGGATAAGAAAAACAAATGGGCAATTGAGTATTACTACAAATACGATAAGGATAAATACTTTAACTGGACAAAGAAAACAACCTACGATGGCTGGGAACCTAAATACATTGAAACAAGAGCTATTACCTATTCAGACAAAGACCATTTCTATCAAGATTTAAGAGATGCTGACCAAAAGAAAGTTATTCTGGATAAGGGCAAAGCACCTGCAACCCTACAATACCAAGAAGACACAAAAGGTCGCCTTGATTAATAACCCTTAGCAAGCTTATCAATAAAATTTAATCTAATAATTCCTTTGCTAAACTTTGAGCTGAGGGGCTAATCTTTCCATTTGAAATAAGAGATGCTATTTCGTTGATTCTTTCTTCTTCACTTAGTAAACTCATTTCGGAATATGTGGAATCTTTGGTTAGGTTCTTAAATACTTTGAAATGATATTGTGATTTGGCAGCAATTTGAGGAAGATGGGTTATTGCTATCACTTGATGCCTATTACTCATATCTCTCATTATCTGTCCAACCTTTGAACCAATATCACCACTCACACCTGCATCTATCTCATCAAAGATAATAGTAGGCATAGCGTGCTTCTTACTCAAAACAGCTTTTAGAGCTAACATAAGACGTGAAAGTTCCCCTCCAGATATTACCTTTGATATTGGCTGAGCCTCTCCTCCTCTATTTGCATTAAAAAGAAACTCTATATCATTTTCCCCATTTGATGTTAGGGTCTGGTTTTCTAAAATATTAATCCTTAGCACAGCCTCAGTCATTCCCATATCGGAAAGCAAGGGAAGTATTTCTTTTTCTATCTTCTTTGCAGATTCTTTCCTGCTTTTAGTTATTTCCTTTGCCAGGGCAGAAAGTTTAACAAAGATTTCTTTCTCTTCTTTCTTTAGCTTTTCAATCTTATCGGTCAAATTGGAAGAAACTAATAGCTTTTCATCAATCTCATCTCTTATTTTAAGTAGGTCTTCTAGGGAATTAACAAAATGTTTTTTCTCTAAATCATATATAATATTTAATCTACTTTGCGAGTCTTCAAGCTTTTGAGAATCCAAAACAATAGAATCATTTAGATTAATAAGTTCAAAGACTATATCCTTTAATTCAATAAAAGAAGAATCTAACCTAGTATATAAATCTTGTATGGTCTTATGATGAGCAGATACTTTTGATATAGCTTGTCTTGATTTTTGGATTTGGTTAATTGCTCCAAAGGCTTCTTCATTTTCTAATAGATTAATGGATTGGAGGATATTTGTTTTAATTTCCTCAGCATTAGATAGTATTTCAACCTCTGATTCTAATTCTTCTTTTTCACCTATTCTTAGGTTTGCTTTTTCAAACTCCTCACTTAGGAACTGAAAATACGATGATTCCTTTTGAAATTCTGCTTCTTTTCTCTCTTGGTCTGAGATATCATTAATAAGATGCCTCCATTTTGAATGAAGATTATGATAATCAGAAAATAGGTTCTGGTTATCGATATATGAATCAATAATGGAGAACTGGAAATTAGAATTTTTAAGAGTAAGGGTATTATGCTGTGAATGAATATCCATAAGCTTTTCTCCAAGGTCTTTCATAACTGTTAACTGAACAGGAGTATCGTTAATAAAAGCTCTTGATTTGCCATTTGAACCTATCTCTCTTCTAAAAATAGTTTGAGAGCTAAAGTCTAAATCATTTGATTCAAAGACTTCAATAAAATCATTCCCTAATTCAAAAACTGCTTCAACAATACAATTCTTTTCCTTATCCCAAAGCACATTGCTATCGGCTCTTTGACCAAGAACCAAACCTAAGGCTCCAAGCATTATTGATTTGCCTGCACCTGTTTCTCCAGTTATGGCAATAAATCCCTTTTCAAAAGGAATATCCATATGACGAATTAAAGCATAGTTTTCAATTTTCAAATGTTCTAGCACAATCTCTTAGTTTATGGGTTATAAGTTAGGTGAGTTTTATTTCTTTAAGGTTAGAAGAATATTTGCAAGTATTTCTGATAATGCATTAGTTGATAAAGAGTTTAACTTTTCAATTATCAACTGTCTTGCTTCTTTCTTATCTTTGTTTTCTAATATTGTTTCTAAGCTTTTAAACATATTTTCGTCAAGCATAGACTTAATTGAGTTTAAAACAAGTTCAATTCCATTATTATCTAATTCGTAATTTGCATTGTCTTCAATAGCAGTATTATAATATTCTAATATAAATAATAACTTATTGAACTCAATAGGTGTAACATTTTCATCAATAATGGCTAAAATATCCTTAAACTTAATATAATTATCGTCTTTCTGAAAATTGTTTTCAATAAACCTAATTGAATTTATCGCCCATTTAATATATTTATTGTGATCGCTAAACAGGTATGTTGCATAGAATCCACCACCATTATCAGGATAAATACCATTCTTAATAACATTCCCCTCTTTAATTAAATCTTTCAAATTTGTATCCATAACCATTTATTTTTTTAATTATTGTATTTTCCTATGTCTTTGTTTCACTTTAATGAAACTGCGTATTAATTTCTTGAAACTGCGTATTAATTTCTTGAAAC
>DUQY01000296.1 GCA_012837565.1 Bacteroidales bacterium
AACACACTGGTTAGTGATGATGCATGTTGATAAGTAGAACCTTGCAGTTTCATTTCATAATAGCTGTATGTAGAATTATATTTCACGCTACTAATCGTAAAGCTATCAGTGGACAAGCTCAACAAGAAACTTTCATCTATGGAGCAATCGCAATCAGGGCAGTAAGCATACTCATAGCGATAACTAAAGTTATAAAACATCTCAACAACGTTTCGTATCTCTTCATCAGTAAAACTGAAATCAGCCGTACCGCCATCAAGAACCTTGCGATATTTTTGTGTAGCTAGCACTGCTAATACAGCATTGTAATCACTGATACTTAAATCACTATTTTTGTATTTGTTCAGCCCTATAATTTGCGAACCATCGTAACGATACTCTGGTGAAAGACTATTTACAATGTTGTCGATTTCCGTTTGAATCTCTGTTTCAACAGCTTGTATTTGCGATATGTAAGTGCTAATGTTATCACTTATCGCAGTATTAGTAGTGTCACCATCTGGGCACATCCAAGCAAACAAACCACTCACCGCTGAACAGATAATTGTCACAAGTCCACTTATCAAGAAAACCAATAGTAAAAGCACAACTACCGCTAGTAATATAATAATCCCCGTCTTTGAAGTAAGAATTTTTTTGATAACCTCCGCAGTCTTTTTAGCCATAGCTCTCGCACGTTTCATCCTGTTTTTAATACGTTGAACCTGTGCCCTCGTATCTTTCGGCATATTCTTAATAGCACGTCCTGTTTTTATGGTAGTTCGTGCAGTATTTAATACAGCTTTTCTTGCGTTATGTACATGCCGCATATCAGTCAAACCCTGCTTTATGGATTCCGTTCCCGTATCAGTAACAGTTGACTTATCAATCTTTGTTTTCAAAAGCTGAGCACCTGTATCCTTTGCGATATTGCTAATCCTACCACTAACAACCGTCGCAATTTTACCGATATCTTTCCTTGAACCGATTTTTAAGCCATTCTTTGAAATAGTCTTGATAGTTTCAGCACCCTTTGCAGTACCCCTAACAGCCGTACGAATTATCCCACCAGATTGACTTACTGTACCAGCAGTAGCACTTACAACCGCCAAGCTTTCAAGTGCAAGTGAATTATCAGTATTACCTTTCACGACAGTATACTTCTTGTTTTTCAGCTTGCGTTCCTTTAAGCCAATTGCACAAATAAGAGCCCTTCTGCTACGCTTTTTCGACTTAATCTTATAGACATTGCGAAGTTCTCCAGTGGTGGTTTTAGTAGTAATAACATCACGCTTAATGCCATGCAATACGGAAGGCGATTTCACCCCCTGTCCTGTCTGCACCTTCACATTCTCTTGCAAAACTATCACCTCTATTCGTTTTTAACTTCTTCAAGCTTAGTTGTCATCAGATTATAAAGCTCATTATGCGGGAACCTATCCTTAAATGGAATAATCGAACCACCGCAACAAATCAACCCGTTACCACTATCTGAATTTGTAACGTGAGTTAGTAGGTTATCTGAAATATTCAAGATTTTTGCAAGGTGATCCCTATCACTCGTAGCTTGATTAAGCATCATTACAAAATCAGTATTTGAAAGCATACTCCTTGCAGTTTCAGACTTTAGCAAGTCCTCAACATTCTGTGTTATTCCTGTTGGAACACCGCCCCATTTTCTAGCTCTTTTGTATAGCTCGAATAAGAAGTTTGCTGAATACTCATTTGCAAAAAGCAAATAGATTTCGTCCATGTAAATCCAAGTACGCTTACCCTTAGCACGGTTCATTGTGATTCTGTTCCATACATAGTCAAGAACAATCAGCATACCAATTGTTTTAAGCTGTTTACCAAGGTCTTTGATGTCGTAAGATACCACACGGTTATTAGTGTCAACGTTTGTTTGATGTGCA
>DUQY01000253.1 GCA_012837565.1 Bacteroidales bacterium
AATAATACAAAAAAAAATATATCGTTGTTTCTACAAATAATATTTCAACATATATATAAAACAGCAAAAACTATATATATATAAAGATAACGTGTATAGAAAATTGGAAAATCTATACACGTTATATGTTTTGTTTCTTTATTTCTCCGCTGGTGGATTGAGTGGTGGATTGAGTTTTTTATACCATTTATCAACAAACTTATAAGCTTTAGTTTTATGAGTAGATAGCTTTGAAAGAATACCTTGTGGTTGTGGGAATATCTCAAATCCCTGATACCTATCCAAGATCTTTATCTCTCTATAATGTGTGTGTTTGTATTTTCTTTCTAATGTAACATCACGGAAGCTCTCACCCGTAACTTCACATAGTGCCAATATCATCTGCACTTCTCTTACAAGTATTATATCTCCAACTTTTAAACCTGTACCAGTTTCGTCCTTAAAGTTTCTAAATTGAACATTATCCCATTCAACCATCCCTATAATAGGTTTTGCTTGATCTAACATTTTGATGGAATCTATACTCTGACCATCTTGGCCATCAGGTAAATGCATCTGTATATGCCAATAATTCTTCTCTATTATATTATTCTCTTCAATATTATTTTCTGTAATATTCTTCTCTTCGATATTCTTTTCCATTATCTTTTATTTATTTATCTATTTCTAAAATCTATACTGCAACACTAAAATCTCTTAGAGCATCATTTAGAGATGTTTTAAGGTCGGTTGATGGTTTTCTCTTACCAATTATCAATGCACAGTTAACATTATATTTACCTGCATTAAATTCTTTGGTATAAGCTCCAGGTATTACAACCGAATTTTCTGGTATATATCCCTTATATTCTATTGGTTCTTCACCACTTACATCAATAATCTTGGTTGAGGAGGTTATGGTAGTATTTGCACCCAAGACAGCTCCCTCACACACCATAACACCCTCTACAACAATACATCTTGAACCAATAAAACAATTATCCTCAATTATCACAGGACTTGCACCAACTGGCTCTAAAACTCCACCAATTCCAACTCCACCACTAAGATGAACATTCTTACCAATCTGTGCACAAGAACCCACAGTTGCCCAAGTATCGACCATCGTACCAGAGTCAATATATGCACCAATATTCACATAAGAAGGCATTAGGATAACTCCTTGTGCAAGAAATGAACCATAACGAGCAATAGCGTGAGGAACAACCCTAACTCCTAATTCCTTATAATTTTTCTTAAGTGGTATCTTATCATAAAACTCCAAAGGTCCAACCTCATAAGTCTTCATCTCACATATTGGGAAATATAATATAACAGCTTTTTTCACCCAATCATTTACAAACCAATCCTCTCCATTTTTTTCAGCAATCCTAATTTCTCCCTTATCTAAGAGTTCAATTATATCTTTAATTGCATTTTGAGTTGCATTGTTTTTAAGTAATTCCCTATTTTCCCAAGCTTTTTCTATTATATCTTTCATTCTTTCCATCAATTAATTTATTTCAACCTACAAAACTACGTAAAAAACTTATTACCTTTGCCAATTATTAATAATAATTAAATCCTAAAATGAAAAACTATATAGCTATTTTATCACTCCTTATTTCTTTTTCCGCATTTGGACAAGGTAATTCATTTACAATTAGGGTTCACAACAAGACTCACTTAAAAGAATGGAACGAATATTCACAAAAACATTTATTCTCTATAAATGATAATGAGATATCTAAGGTTGAACTTAATTTATATCTCAATTGTCCAGATAGTGGATGCAGTAATTGGGATTTTTCGGTAGGAGTATTATTAAGAAAAGCACATAATGGAGATACAGTTAACTACCAGTTAGGAAGGATGATAACCCCTTATAGTGGTGCATATAACCAGGGTGAAAATGCTAAGAAATGGAACCCAAAATGGACTTGGGATATAACAGCTTATCTACCTCTTTTAAATGATTCTGTGGATATTGTAATGGTTTATGAGGGTTTTGAGGATGGTTTCCTTGCAAGTACCGATTTTGTATTTACTAAGGATAAGGATAAGAATCAATCCATAGCAGTTGAGAATATACACTACGGACAGTTTCGTTATGGTAATATAAATGATCCAATTGATAATTACGTAACTCCAAAGGAGATAATAATTCCTAAATGGACAAAGAGGGTATACGCAAGGGTAACAATTTCGGGTCACGGTGCCGATTCAACCAATGCATCTGCTGAATTTTTGGCTAAAGATTATTATTATATGGTTAATGGTGAGAGAATTCACACCCAAACAATTTGGAGGGATGATTGCGGATTAAACCCCATCCAACCACAGGGAGGAACCTGGATATACAATAGGGCAGGATGGTGTCCTGGCACCAAGGTAAATGAATTCCTCTACGATATTACCCCTTATATAAGTAATGGTAAGGCAGTTGTAGATATAGATTTTGAATATTATAAAACATCACAAACCT
>DUQY01000254.1 GCA_012837565.1 Bacteroidales bacterium
GTAATTATTAACTTATCCTTCAGGAAAGAAAGGGAGTCCCCAGAACTCCTCTTCTTCTTGAAAAATATTTTAATAGTATATTACTACCAAAACTCCTTAATAGTTGCATTTATAAGTTGAACTTAGGTTCACCAAAACAATTAAAACTATGAAAAGATTGACAGTAATTCTATTAGCAATGTTTGGACTTGTATTATTCAATTCATGTAAGGATGATAAGGATGATAATCCACAACCTACCGCAACTAACATTTTAAATGAGCTAAAGGGCTACGCAGGGCAATCTGCTGATCAAATAGCTTCAATAATGCAAAGTAAAGGATTTAGACTAAGTGAAAGCGAAGTGGAATTTGAAATTGCATTCTATACCTTTATCAACTCTGACTCTACAAAGCAATACGATTTTATGGAATATGAAAGCAAAATTTGTATGTTAAGTTATGAGATAATCAATAATACCAGAAACACTTTGATAAGTACTTTTGAAAAAAACTCTCAAAATGCAATATCTTTTATAGGCAATACACCTTTAATTTCATACGAAGCAGAGATAGGCTTTGATGAATTTGACTCTCAAGAGTATGATAATAGAAGTCTTTTTTTAGCTGATTATAATATAAAGAAGAATAACGCTATTTATATAAGCGAATATTGGATGACTGCTAATTATATAGTAGGAAGTGAGTTTAATTACGAAGAAGAAGATGGTCATTATTCTTTAATCGGCTATGGTGATATGAATTTAATGCCACCATTTTTCAAATCAAATAATAAGTCAATCTTTGAAATGCTTAATAAGAAAAGATAAGTAATTTACGACTTAAGAAACAAAGAGCTGCCCTAAATTTAGGGTCGCTCTTTGTTTCTTATCTTCTAAAACTATTCAATAAAAAAAGCCCGCAAAAGAGACAAAATTAAAACGCCATAACAATTTACTGAAACGCCGTTTTAAAAAAATGAAACGCTGTTTCAAAAAATTAAAACAGCGTTTCAAAAAGAGCGACCCTAAATTTGGGGTCGCTCTTTGTTTTATAGTTAATTTAATAATGGATTACTTTATTTCCCAAGTTTCTCCACTATTTAATAAATCGTCCATACATTGGATTTTGGAACTAGCCTTAACCTCTGCCATTTGTTGTTCAAAAAGTTGGTTATAGGTTGGTTTCTTTACTGCACGAATAACTCCGAAAGCCATTGGGAATTCTGGTGGAGCCAATTGAGCTAACATCATATGAATTCCTGTATTTTCGATAGTTGAATCGTGAACAAGTAAGTCTTTTTCTGTTATTCCATCTTTTCCAATTTCAACAACCTCAAGACTATTGTTCCTTAAAACAATACCTTTGTCTTTTAGTTTACCAAAAATCATTGGCTTGCCTTGTTCTAGCCAAAGCTGACGCTCTTCTCTAAATGCTCTATCGGTAACATCTCTATGTGTTTTGTCATTAAAGATTACACAGTTTTGAAGAACCTCAACAATTGCTGCACCATCGTGTGCTGCCATTGCCCTACAAACTTCTCCAAGTGTTTTTGGAGAGTTGTCGATTGCTCTTGCAAAGAAAGTACCTCTTGCTCCAATTACTAATTCTCCTGGGTTAAAAGGATAGTCAATAACTCCATAAGGCGAACTCTTGGTTATTTGTCCGTGCTTAGTTGTTGGAGAGTATTGCCCTTTTGTTAGACCATAAATACGGTTGTTAAACAATATGTAGTTAACGTCCATATTACGGCGAATTACGTGTATGAAGTGGTTTCCTCCAATTGCAGTTGCGTCACCGTCTCCAGAGTTAATCCATACACTTAGCTTTGGGTTTGCAATTTTAACTCCTGTTGCAATTGCTGCTGCTCTACCGTGTATGCCGTGAAATCCATAAGTATTTACATAATATGGAAAACGAGATGAGCAACCTATTCCTGATACAATACAGAAGTTTTCTTTCTTATATCCAATTTCAGGAAAGATTCCTAATACTGAGGCTAAGATTGCATGGTCCCCACAACCTGGGCACCACTTAACCATTTGGTCACTGGCAAAATCAGCCTTTGTAAGTTCTATTGGTGAATGTTCTATAGCCATAATATTATTCTCCTAAAATTTGATTAAACTTTTCTTTTAATTCCGTCACTTCGAATGGCAATCCTTGAATCTTATTATATTGTTGGAATGCTATTGTTTGGAAGTTCATTCTAAGATAGTTTACGAATTGTCCCATGTTTAATTCACAAACAATTATCTTTTTATATTTTTTCATTATCTCTCCAGTGTTTTTTGGAAGAGGCATAATGTAATTGAAATGAGTTATAGCAATTTTCTTGCCCTCTTCTCTCAATTCTTCAACAGCAAGCTTAAGGTTGCCTTCTGTTCCTCCCCATCCAACAACTAAAAGATCTGCATCCAAATCTCCATTAACAATTTGATCAGGGATAGTGTTTGCAACTCTTTGAACCTTTTCATTTCTATATTTACTCATCAGTTCGTGGTTTGCTGGGTCTTGAGAAACATTGCCTTTTCCATCACCTTTTTCCAATCCACCAATTCTATGACGAAGACCTTCCATTCCTGGAACAGCCCATTGTCTTGCTAGTGTTTTGGGATCACGTTTATAAGGAGCGTATGTTGTATCGTTTGGTGTTGCAAACGGTGGGTTAATTTTTGGTAGGTCTTCCATTTTTGGAATACGGAACAATTGTGATCCATTTCCTAAATAACCATCAGTAAGAAGTATCGTTGGTGTCATGTGCTCAAGCGAAAGACGTGATGCTTCAAATGCCCAATAGAAACAATTTGAAGGAGTTGAAGCAGCAACTACAATACAAGGTGCTTCTCCATTTCTTCCAAATAATGCTTGGTAAAGGTCAGCTTGTTCTGTTTTTGTTGGAAGACCTGTTGAAGGACCACCTCTTTGAACGTTAACAATAACAAGAGGAAGCTCAGTAATAACAGCTAAACCAATTGCCTCAGACTTAAGAGAAAGTCCAGGACCTGATGTTGTTGTACAAGCCATTGCTCCTGCAAAAGAAGCCCCTATTGCTGAACAAATTCCTGCTATCTCATCCTCTGCTTGGAAGACTTTTGCTCCAAGTGCCTTATGCTTAGTAATCTCAATTAAGATTTCTGTTGCTGGCGTTATAGGATAAGAACCTAAGAATAATGGTAAGTTTGCTCTCTCTGCAGCTGCAAGAAGACCCCAAGCTGTTGCAATATTACCTGTAATATTTCTATAAGTACCCTTTGGCATTACTGCTTGTGTAACCTCAACTTGGTGTTGAAGAAGGATATCTGTATTCTCACAATAATTATATCCTGCTCTAACAACTGCCTTGTTAGCGTTAACAATATCTGGGTGCTTTTTAAATTTCTTTTCTAAATACGAATCGGTATAATCTAATTCTTTGCTGAAAAGGAAGAATATCATACCCAAGGCAAACATGTTCCTTGAACGGTCAGCAGACTTCTTATCAGTAAAAATATCTTTTACTGCCTCAGCTGTCATGCTCGTCATTGGAGCCTTAATTAGAGAATAGCTTGAAAGAGAATCATCACTTAATGGATCAGATGCATAACCAGCTTTTGCGAATGCTTCTTCTGTGAAAGTGTCAGAATCAACGATTATTGTTCCGCCCTTTTTTACCCATTTAAGATTAGAAATTAATGAAGCAGGGTTCATTGCAACTAAAACGTCGCACTTATCTCCTGAGCTATAAATTCTCTTACCAATATGAACTTGGAATCCTGAAACACCTGCTATTGTGTTGTGAGGAGCTCTAATTTCAGCTGGATAGTCTGGAAATGTTGCTATATCATTTCCGTCTAATGCTGAAGTATCAGAGAAAAGAGTTCCCGTAAGTTGCATTCCGTCACCTGAGTCACCGACGAACTTTACAACAACATCTTCTTTCTGGTTAAGTTTTTTTGTTGTCATTTCTTTTATATTTGATAATAACTTTGATTAATTTTCATTGCGTCTAATAATTCGCAAAGTTACTAAGTTTATTTGTAATAAAAGATTATTTCACCGACATTTTTATCTTTATATAGGTTTACGAAATAATTACAATTTATAGGACGATAATTCCAAAGAGCTTTTGATGTTGATGAGCTAGTTTTACTAATCATAATATGATTAGAATTGATGTTGCAAGATTATTTGAAAGATTTATGTCTTATTTCGGAGGCATAATGCAAATTAAAAAAGAATAAATTACAGAAGTAAGAAAAAGCCATTCTAAAAAATCCTAACTAAGGTTGACGTAACTCTAATTAAAGACTAAATTTAGTTTGCAGTAAATAAAATGGGTTTTGATATTATTAAATCGTTTAAATATATGCATTTAAGATTTATTTTTATTAATATCTTTGCTCTAAGGCATTTTTTCAATACTTTTGCATCTATAACATAATAAATACCTTCAAAATAAATGGCAGGCAATTCAATAGGAAAACTTTTTAAACTCACAACTTTTGGAGAGTCGCATAGCGACTTTACAGGAGGAGTTATTGATGGATGTCCCTCTGGACTAAGAATAGACCTTGATTTTATTGACAAGGAAATTCAAAGACGAAAACCCTTAAATGAAAACTTCTCTACACAAAGGAAGGAAGAGGATGTGGTTGAGTTTGTTTCAGGAATTGAAAACGGAATAACACTTGGCTCAACAATTGCTTTTATTGTTAAAAACAAGAATGTAAAGAAACAAGACTATAATCACCTAAAAGATTTGTTTCGTCCCTCCCATGGAGATTTCACCTATTTCAACAAATATGGAATAATGGCATCCTCAGGAGGAGGTAGAGCATCGGCAAGAGAAACCCTTTCAAGAGTTATTGGCGGAGCAGTTGCAAAACTTATGTTAAAGGAATACGGAATTGAGGTTATTGGAGAAATACATTCTATTGGTAAATGGGAATACGCCACTCATAAGGATGAAATTGATAAAGACTTAGATAAAATAGTTGAAAATGGAGATTCACTTGGTGGCATTGTTTCTTGTAGAGTTAAAAACTGCCCAATTGGTTTAGGAGAGCCTGTTTTCGATAAGCTAAGTGCTGATTTGGCAAAAGCAATTATGAGTATTCCTGCTACAAAAGGATTTGAAATTGGAGACGGTTTTGATTCTACAAGGAAGTATGGTAGTGAGCGGCTAGATGATTGGAATAAAGATTTTACAACCAAGACCAATCATTCAGGAGGAATACAGGCTGGAATATCGAATGGTATGGATATAAATATAAAAGCTGGCTTCAAACCAATTGCAAGCCTTTATAGGAAGGTAGATAGTATTGACAAAGAGGGTGAAATTCATAATGTTGAGAACAGTGGCAGGCATGATAGATGTTTTATTCCTCGTGCTGTTGTAATAGTTGAGGCTATGGTTGCTCTAACGGTTTGTGATCATTTACTAAGAAGTTTTACAAATAAAATAAATAGACAATAAAAAATGAAAAGAATATTAATATTATTCGTTTTAATAGCAAGTGTTTTTGCAGGCTGTAATAAAATTAATAAAGATAGTTTTAGGATTAGTGGCAAATTATCTAATGGAATAGAAAAGCAGCTTATTTTTTTAGAAATGACAGGTCAAGGTCTTAAACAATTAGATATTATTAACCTAGATAAGAATGGGGAATTTAAATTCACATATAAGATAACAGAGCCAAGTATATTTGTTTTAATGGCTAACCCTAACGATTACATCACTATAATTCCACAAAAGCAAGAAGATATTATTATAGATGGCTTTTTCAATTCTTTGTCTAACTCATATACAATTACTAACTCAAAAGAATCGGAACTTCTTCACGATTTAAACAAGGAATATATAAGAACTAATGCTATTTTGGCCGAAATCAAGCAAACCCTTCACGAAAACAAATATGCAGAGAATATAGATGAAATAAGAACTCAGCTTCTTAGTCAATATACTATACTAGAACTTCATCAGAAAGAGGTTATAAAGAAATTCTTAAACAATAACAAAGGTTCACTTGCTTGCATAATTGGTCTTTATCGTTCTTTCGACGATCATTATTTATTCAATTTGAATACAAATTTAGAAATTTACGAAGAGGTTTATGCAGGACTAGAAAAAACATACCCAAATAACCAACACACTATTGGGCTAAAAAACCTGATTAGAGATACTAAAAAGAAATCGAAACAAAAACAAGAAGAACCAAAGAAAGAATTAGCTAATAAGAAATGATAAAAGATAAGTATTATTTTGTTTCCGACACTCATCTAGGAGTGCCTAACTATGATGAATCGCTGGCAAGAGAGAAGGCATTAGTACGTTTCCTTTTGGAGGCTGAAAAAGATGCAAAGGCAATATACCTATTAGGGGATATTTTTGACTTCTGGCACGAATACAAGCTCGTTGTACCTAAGTTCTATGTTCGTTTGCTAGGAACCTTAGCCTCCATTGTTGACAGGGGAACAGAAGTTTATTTCTTTACTGGCAACCACGACCAATGGATTGGGGATTATTTTGAAAAAGAAATAGGAATGATTGTTCACAAAGAAGAGATTATTAAAGAAATTGGTGGCAAAACATTTCTCTTAGCTCATGGCGATGGGATTGATAAGAAGGATAAAACCTACCTTTTTATGAAAGCTGTTTTCAATTCAAAGATTATAAGAACACTCTTTGCTGCCATTCATCCTCGCTGGGCTATGGCTTTTGGCAACAAATGGTCATCAAGTAGCAGGAAATCTCATTCCGAATATGATATGATTGATAAGAGAGAAGAGGAACCTCATTTCCAATATTGCTTAGAGAAAATCAAAACCGCAGATATTGACTATTTTATTTTTGGTCACAGACATCTCAACAAAGAATATGAAATAGATGAAAACAGAAAGCTAATCATATTAAGTGATTGGGTTTATGGTAGAGGTTATGCTCTTTGGGATGGAAGGAATTTAGAGTTAAAAAAGTTTGAATAGGAATAAGAAA
>DUQY01000255.1 GCA_012837565.1 Bacteroidales bacterium
AACAGCCTCTTTTTTCTCAGATATCATAAGCCTATCAGGACGCCTTGAACTTATTATATCTTTGTCCTTAGTAATAATATCTACTTCGTTCATAACCCTATACGTTCCATCGAACCAAGACTCTACTCCCTTAAAAGAAAGCATTTTATCTATTATAGCTCCAAAGTATGATATATCCTCTTGCGAAACCTCTCCCTTTGCCATTGCAATTTCAAGCGATTTTTCTGCATCCTGACTACTTACAATATTTGAAAGAATGTTATGAAGAATAATACCTTTAAGCCTTGGACTGATTTCTTTTTCCTTGCCCTCAAGCATTGCCTTAACATAATCTTTTGCTTGCCTTGTTTGGGAATATCTTATCTCTGCTCCCTTAAAGCCTGACTGCATAGGAATTTGATTAGGCATTATCTTGAAAATATTATTAGTCCTTTGTTTTTCTTCCTTACACTCTTCTTTTCTTTCCTCTTCAGGCTTCTCTTTTTCTAACTTAAAATAATAATATTCTACCACCTCGTCCACTTGTTTTGTTTCCAAACATTGTTTATTGTTGAGATGGTTATGAAGGAAATGGGATACATTACTTATCTTAGCATAATCCTTTTTAGGCAATTGACCAATTATTGAAATTCCATGCTTAGGACGTGTTAGTGCAACATACAAAATATTAAGGTTATCGACATATTGCTGCATAGTTTCTTCCTTATACTCTTCTGAATACAAAGAATTTTTGAGCTCAAGAGACGATGCAAGTAGGGTTGGTATCTTATCGTTCAACTTATTCTGGTTAAGCCAAAGCTCTTGGCTTCGAGCTAAATCCCAGTTTGCAAAAGGCAGTATAACAATAGGATATTCCAAACCCTTTGCCTTATGAACCGATATTATTCTAATGCCATCAAAGTCTTCGTTTATTGAAATTTTAGAATCCACAAGGTCTTCATCCCAATATTTTAGAAAAGAACTTATATCGGAAGTGTTTCCACTGGTATAGTCTTGTAATTTATCGCAAAAGGAAGTTATAAAGGACAGCTCTGTTTCGTCCTTATCTATGTTTAAGTGCTTAATAATATAAACAACTAACTCGAAAAGTGGCTTATTAAGTAGACTCTCCTTATTATTTAGCCAAGATAATTCTTCTGGAATATCGTTTACAGATCCAATGCTTTGAGTAAATGCTTTCTCATCCCCAATAAGACTTCTTTTAATATTGAAAAAAGAAACACTATTGCCTTTGTTTGAAATATATCTTAGAGAGTCAATAATTAGGTTAAGACTTTTTGAACTTGCAAAGCTAAAAGCAAAATCAGAAACAACATTATATTCATTTTCTGTAAGGTAGTTTGCAATCTCTCCAATGTTTATATTATTCCTAGTTAAAATTGCAATATCACTTTTCCTATATCCCTTATCTAAATAATAATCAATCTCCTCTATTATGTTTTCTTTTATTCTTGGATCACATTCTGAGCGGTTTGAACCAACAACAAACCTGCATCTAACCTCTCCCTTCCCTATTTGTTTTTCTTCATAATTCTGCTTAGAGTCCGAAAAAACCCCCTTAATTAAATCAATATGCTCAGGGTCTAAGTCCTCAATTGTGTTAGCAAAGCTATTAATCCCCTCTCCGAAGACATCATTGTTAAAATCAATGATATTGGCATCTGTCCTATAATTGATATTAAGATTTTTTATATAAGGAAGACGAGAAAGGTTTGAATTCGCTCCATAGTTAATCCCTTTATTTATATCATTCAAAATCCTCCAGTCCCCATTTCTCCACCTATAAATCGATTGCTTAACATCGCCCACCACAACACTCCTATTGCCGCTATCTATACTTTCCAAAACAAGAGGACGCAAGGTTTCCCAGTTCAAACACGAGGTATCTTGAAACTCATCTATCATTATATATTTAAGCTGCGTACCTATTTTTTCGTAAATAAAGGAAATATCACCATTATCATCCAAACGAATTATTTCGGAGAGTAATTTAGAGGTATTAGAGAGCAAAAACTTATAATCCTCTTTTAGAATATCGTCCCTATGATTAGCAATATCTTTTAGAAGGGCAATATTATCAATATTCGGTAAGACAGCATTCCAAGTATTTATTATTCTAATATTTGATATATAAGTTTCATAAGCTTTATTTATTAAAGGGATTAAAGTATTTGTTGTTAGGGCATCGGTTGAAGGGGTTTGATTTTTCTTAGTAAACCAAACATTGGGGTCAGTCAAAGCCTTAATAAAGGATTGCTTTTCAAGTAAATCATTCCTTGTGGAAATAGCCAATAACATCCCTGCAACTCCTCTGCTCTTACTAGAAAAATCATCAATACTTAGCCCATTACTTGTCATTATGCTTTGAAACTGATCCGAAAAAACCTTTAAATCCTTTACCAAACCCTCAATTTTTGCATAACCCTCCTTCTTAAACTCCTTAAATATGGATATATTAAGTTCCTTAAGCTCATTTTCGAACTTCAAAAAGGTTTCTTTGGCTAAATTACCACTAAATTGCAATAGCTTACGTTCAATTTTGGTGTTCTTACCCTCTTCAATATTCTTATATATGGTATCCATATACCATTGATATAATAAATCGTCATTACCTGTTGACTCAATAAGTCTTTCAATTGCTTCTTTCCTAATTTCTAAGTCCTCAATAATTAAATTATAGTTTGAGCCAATGCCAAGCTCCTTAGCCAAGTTCCTCATCACCTTCTGCAAAAAAGAATCAATGGTAAGTATATTGAAATAGGAGTAATCGTGTAGTATATACTCTAAGGCTATTTTGGCTTGGGATATTATAAATGGTCTTTCCAAATCAGGATTTCTCTCACATAGGGCGTCAAAAAATGCAGTCTTCTCCCCTATCCTAATACTATAAAGCTCGGAAAGAATCCTCTGTTTCATCTCTGCTGTTGCCTTATTGGTAAAAGTCATTGCAAGGATTTGCTTATATGCCCTAGTGTTCCTAAGAAGCAATGACACATACTCCAAAACCAAATTAAAGGTCTTACCACTTCCAGCCGATGCCTTATAGACAACGAAATTATTATAAATACTCATAGGTTTTTTCTAATTATAGACTACAAAGATATTTTATTTATCTCTTGGTCTCTCAAATTTAACAAATTCTAAGTTCTTTTGAAGTTTTTGATTTGCCTTATAGCAAACTTTATTAGCCTTAACCCTACCAGGGATAACATTAGAAGCCTTCTCATATCCCTTATCACTAGTTACAGAAAGGCTAAAAATCCCTATCCCTTCAAGATTTACTTTATAACCTTGGTGGAGTTTTTCTTCAATAATTTGAGATAATCCTACAAGTGCCCCTGCCAAGTCAGCCTGTTTAATAGTTGTTCTTTCAGCAAGAATATTCGCAATATCGTCTCTGTTTAAAACTCCTTTATAAACAGGAACAGGAAAATATAATTCTTTCCAAACTCCATTTTTTCGGTATTTCTTCTTACCTACTCTGTAATAATGTGCCATAATTGTTGATTGTTTTTTAGTTAATTAATAATTGTCAGAAATCACTTAAGATTCCAAGAACAAAGATACTAAAATTATTCTTAAAAAGACCTAATTAATCCTATTATTTCATGATATCATTTTAACAAAGCAAAGCATTAAATTTTTCTTTCTTTATTTAATCTTACTAAGATGTACATCTTAGCTTACTCAGATGCACATCTTAGCACGCTGAGATGTGCATCTTAGCAGACCGAGATGTACATCTTAGCAATTTAAAACTAAGAAACAGTAATTTAATACCTCGTTTTAGAAATTTCTTTCCACGATTTAGTAATTTGGTTTAATGGTAGGAAAAAGGGAATGCTTGGAAGCAGAAAAAATGAGTTAGATATTACAACCTATTAACCAGCTCGTTGACATCAATTGTTAGAGAGCATTTGAAATGTTTTAATGGGCATTTCTTAAAACCATGAAGTCCGCAAGGGCGACAGCTTAGTTTTTCTTTGGTTTCAACTATTAGGGAATTTTCACTAAGTGGGGTGAATCCAAAGGCAGAAACGGTTGAACAGAATATTGCAGTGATGGGTGCATTTATAGAAGAGCAAAAATGCATTGGTGCAGAATCGTTCATAAAGTTCATTTTGGCATCTTTCATAAGCGAGGTTGACTCCAAAAAACTTAGTTTACCAGCAAGATTTTGGCATTTTGGGTGGTTAGAAACTGTTTTTATTTCTTCGCAAACAAGAATATCGGAAGGTGAGCCAAGCAAGTAGATGGATGCTTCTTTTGGTATTTGTTTTATAAACTCAATCCAACCCTCTTTATGAAACTGCTTGGTGAACCAAAGTGAGCTTGGGCTTATGGTATAGTAGAGTCCATCTTTATATTGTTTTACATTATTAGTTGCCTCCTTTGTAGGATAGAGCTTAGGAGGTGAAACGTCTAATTCGTCGTCCTCACAAAAAGGCTCTATTAGGTTATAGTTCCTCTCTACTTCGTGTGTAAAAATACGTTTGTCTATTAGGTGTTCAACTCTTTGGTCGAAGAATAATGAGAGAGGGTTTTTCTTAAATCCTATCTTATTATCAGATATGGATAAAGCTGTGATTAGTCCTGAGGAAAAGAAGCGATTAATATTTATAACATACTCGTAGTCAATTTTTCTTATATCTCTAATAAGATTAATGAGGTTGGCGTATTTGTTTTTCTTCTTATCCCAAATCCAAATCTTGCCTACAAAAGGATGAGCGGTGAAAAGAGATTCGTTACCCTTTTTTACAAGGATATCAATCTTTTCCAAGGGGTAGTTATAGTGTAATTCCTCTAAGAGAGAAGTTGCTAAGACCACATCACCTATTGAAGCTGTTTGTATTACTAAAAACTTTTTCATCGTACAAAGGTATAAAATTTTCTTGAAAGCTTAACTATGATAGGTAAGTTGGTCTTTGAAAAACGGGGTTAAGTAATTCCAAATTAGGACATAAAAAAAGGGACTGTAAATTAATACAATCCCTTCTTAGGTTTATGTTTTTATCTCGATAGGGTTTAGATATCCCAGCAAGTACATAGGTTTCTGTCTCCGAAAGCGTCATCTACCTTGCTACAAGATGGCCAGTATTTGTCATCATGTGGTTGTGGGAATGCTGCCTCTTGACGTGTATATGGTTTATCCCAACTGTCTGCACAAACAATTTGCATTGTATGTGGTGCATTTAAGATAATATTGTTTTTTCTATCTGCTTTACCGTCTTCAATTTCTTTAATTTCTTTTCTGATTTGAATAAGGGCATTGCATAAACGATCCATTTCTTCTAAGGATTCTGATTCTGTTGGTTCAATCATTAGGGTTCCATGAACAGGGAAAGCAACTGTTGGAGCATGGAAGCCATAGTCCATTAGTCGTTTTGCAACATCACCACATTGAATTCCACTTGAAAGACTAAATGGGTTACAATCTATAATTAGTTCGTGAGCAACCATACCTTTTTTCCCTGTGTAAAGGATATCATATGAAGAGCCTAAACGTTCTTTCATATAGTTTGCATTAAGGATAGCATAACGAGTTGCGTCGGTTAGTCCTTCAACACCAAGAAGCTTTAAGTAACCGTAAGTTATTAGTAATAGCATTGGGCTTCCGTAAGGTGAGCCAGCAACAGGTGAACCATGCTTTCCGCCAGTTTCAACCTCAGAGTGGTTTGGCAGGTAATCAGCCAGTTGTGCTGTTACTCCAATTGGGCCAACTCCAGGACCACCACCGCCATGAGGCATTGCAAAGGTCTTATGTAGGTTAAGGTGGCAAACATCTGCTCCCATATATCCAGGAGAGGTTAAGCCAACTTGTGCATTCATATTAGCACCATCCATATATACTAAACCGCCATTATCATGTATAATTTTAATAATTTCTAATATTCCTTCTTCAAATACTCCGTGAGTTGAAGGGTAGGTAATCATTAGAGAGGATAGTTTTTCTTTATGTAGGATTGCTTTTGCTCTAAGGTCTTCAATATCTACTTCACCTTCCTTAGTTGATTTTACAATAACAATATCAAGTCCTGCCATTGCTGCTGATGCTGGATTGGTTCCGTGAGCTGATGCTGGTATTAAACAAATTGTTCTATCTGCTTGTCCGTTTGCTCTTTGGTAGTCACGAATTGTTGTAAGTCCTGCATATTCTCCTGCTGCACCTGAGTTTGGTTGGAAGCTTGTTTTTGCAAATCCTGTTACTTCAGAAATAATCCTATCCATATTATCTATTACTTCCAAATAGCCCTGAGCTTGGTCTTTTGGCACAAATGGATGTATGTTTCCAAACTCTATCCATGTGAAAGGAATCATTTCTGCTGCTGCATTTAATTTCATAGTACAGCTTCCTAGAGGTATCATTGCCCTATTTAGAGATAGATCCTTTATTTCCATCTTCTTTAAGTAGCGCATCATCTCTGTTTCGCTATGATACCTTGAAAAGATCTCTTGGGTAAGGATATCTGTCTTGCGAGCTAGGGAGCTTGGAATAATTCCCTCTGAGCTTTCT
>DUQY01000256.1 GCA_012837565.1 Bacteroidales bacterium
AGATGTACATCATTTGCTATGAAAGATGCACATCATTTGCATAATGAAACGAAGATTCACCAAATTAATATCAAGACCCCCAAAATTAAAACGCTATAATAATTTACTAAAACGCTGTTTTAATTTCTTGAAACAGCGTTTCATTTTTTCTTATGTTTAAATTAAAAATATCTCAATGTTTGTTTTTGCAAATATATAATTTTAAATTGGATTATTTACTACATTTGCATTTTGGTTTACTAATATTTTACTTAATAATGAAGATATTAATTGTTGAGGATAATCAGGATTTAAGAGAGATTGCAAAGATTGAATTAGAAAAGGAGGGTTTTGTTTTAGAACAAGCTTCAAATTACCAAGAAGCATTGGAAAAGATAGAATTATACGAATATGATTGTATTTTGTTGGATATAATGTTGCCTGACGGTGACGGATTATCTTTACTTAGGCATTTAAAGAAAGCACATAAGACAGAAGGTGTGATAATTATATCTGCTAAAGATTCTCTTGACGATAAGATTGAAGGATTAGAGCTTGGAGCTGATGATTACCTTGCTAAACCATTCCATTTTGCAGAACTTATTGCAAGAATTAAAAGTGTTATAAGAAGAAAAATGGGAGATGGGGAGATGTTTAATGGTTTTGGGGATTTAAAGATAAATCTATCTACATTAAAGGCTTATGTAAACGACAAGGAGTTAGCTCTAAGCAAGAAAGAGTTCGATATTTTGGTTTATTTCTCAACAAGGGCGAATAGAATTATTGATAAGACTACTCTTGCCGAAGGTGTTTGGGGAGATTATATAGACCAAGTTGATAATTATGATTTTATTTATGCACAAATGAAAAACATTAGAAAGAAACTGAAAGAGGCTGGCTCATATGTGGAGATTAAATCTATTTATGGTTTTGGTTATAAACTAATTAATAATGAATTGAATAATGATTAAGAAAAGAAAAAATAAGAATCTCCTAACTTCAATTATTCTAAGGACATCAATAACAATTACTATAATAATGTCCGTTTGGGCTGCATTGATTTTCTTTGCAATTATTAATGAGGTAAACGATGAGATTGATGATTCCTTAGATCTTTATTCCGATTATCTTATTTCTCAGAAGAAACAAGGCTATGAGGTAATTGAAAAAGAAACAAACTCTAATAATATATTTCTAATTACTCCTGTAGGACTAAATGAAGCTCTTGGTAACTTAAATTCTTCCTATAAGGACACAATGATTTATCTTTATAGCAAAGAGGAAACTGAGCCTGCAAGAGTTTTAACTCGTTATTTTATCGATAAGAACCAAAATGCATTTAAGATAGAGATTTACACCTCTACTATTGAGAAAAAAGACTTGATTGAAACAATAGCTTATTGGTTGATTTCCCTTGTTTTAATTCTTCTTGTCACTATTATTATTGTATATATATGGATTTATAAGAAGAGTATGAAACCCTTATATATATTATTGAATTGGCAAAGAAACTATAGCTTAACGGGCAAGAATCCTCCTCTTCCAGATATGTCCTCTATTAAAGAGTTTGAAGAGCTTTATCGAGCAACTAACCAAAGTACTCAAAGGATGGAGAAGGCTTATTCGGATCAAAAACACTTTATTGGCAATGCTTCACATGAGATTCAAACTCCTTTAGCTGTTTCAATTAACCGTTTAGAAAACCTTTTAAATTTGGATTTAACCCAAGAACAAGCTGAAGAGATTATCAAAACAATATCCTCATTAGAACACCTTACTCGTTTAAATAAAACTCTTTTACTTTTAACAAAGATTGAGAATAATCAGTTCTTAGAAAAAGAAAACCTTTCACTTAAAGCCATAATTGATAAAATATTAGAGGTATTTAAGGATGTGTATGCTTATAAGAATATTAGGGTTAGTTTTGAAAACGAAAAGGATATTAATCTTTATTCCAACAAGACTATAATTGAAATCCTTGTCAATAACCTTATTAAGAATGCTTTTAATCATAATATTGAAAATGGTGAAATAAAAATAAGTATTAATTCTAATTCTCTTACCATTTTCAATACTTCCAATTCAAAGGAATTAGATAAGGAAAAGATATTCCAAAGGTTTTTCAAAGATAGCAGTTCCAATACTTCAATTGGTTTGGGATTATCGTTGGTTAAGAGCATTTGCGATAATAATAATTTCCTTTTAGACTATTACTTTAAAAGTGGTATGCATTATTTTGAGATAAAATTTTAGATTCGTTGCACATTTCAGTTTCTTTTCAGGATTGGGTTGTAATTTTGCATCATAAACAATACAAATAAACAACTCAACAGATAAACAATTAAAAATAAAAAGAAATGAAAGCATCAAATTTATTCAAAAGATCATTACTAATAGTAATAGCATTATTCGCATTCTCTTCATGCCAAAGTCAAGGAGATAAAGTAATTCAATATGACAAATTACCTTCAAAGGCAAAAACTTTTATTAGCTCAAACTTCTCAAATATGAGTGTATTACAAGTTGTAAAAGATGCAGAATTATTTAATAGCGAGTATACAGTTTACTTTAACGAAGGCTCTAAGATTGAGTTTAACTCAAAAGGAGAGTGGAGAGATATTGAAATTACTTCAGGAGTACCACAAAAAGTAGTTCCAGCTTCAATTTACAGCTATGTAAGTAAGAATCATCCAAACACTTTAATCCTTGAATTAAACAAAGATAACAGAGATTACGAAGTTAAATTAGACAACAAAATAGAAATAGTTTTCAATCTAAAAGGAGAATTCCTTCGCTACGACGACTAAAAACTAAGACCAAATTAAACAACAAATTAAACAATTAAGGCTGAAGTTTCCACTCCAGCCTTTTTTTATATCTCATACCTTTCTGGATTGCTTCGGGCTACACCCTCGCAATGACGTGAAACGACACTATTTGCTATATAGATAAATTGACATGATTTGCGTCATTGCGAGCCGAAGGCGAAGCAATCCAGTATAGTTATTTAATAAGAACGAAATAGAATCAAATTACAGAAAAATAGAATCAAATTACAGAAAACTAACTCTTGATTCTAATAAAATGTAATTTGATTCTATTTTCGTAGAATCAAGAGTTATTTTTCTTAACAGAGATGTTAATTAAGAATGAGTTAAGTATTGTGAATTGAGATTGGCTTTTCTAAGTTAGCTTGATAATAAATCCTGCTTTGTTAGATTACTAATATCGTCAAAAATGATTTTATCAATTCTCCGTCGTGCGGGATTTGTACTCCCGCACTTTATTATTATTAGGATTTTCAATCCGATACTTATTCATTTTTAATCTTTTATCACTTCAACTTTTAATATTCCTTTTCCGCCTGAATAATCAATCG
>DUQY01000257.1 GCA_012837565.1 Bacteroidales bacterium
TAATCAAACATTATATCTAGCTTATCTGATAGGTCTTTATCAAAAACAAGACCTGATTTCCTTTTTGAATCAAGAGTAATAGCAATTTGATTACAACTATCTCCAATGCTTTCAAGATTATCTACAATCCTTAACATAGAACTAATGTATAAGGAAGACCTATGACTTAAATCATGCTCAGAAGCCTTTGTTAGGTAGTTTGCAATCTCAATTTCCATCCTATCGGTTATTTCCTCGTATTTTAAAACTCTATCAAAAACTTCCGTGAATACTTTATCATCATCAGTTTCACCCATTATATGCAACATATCAAACATTTTCAAAACTCTTTTTGAGAAAGTTTCAATTTCCATCTTTGCAGGTTCAATTGTTAATACACCCACTGACATGTAGCCTGAAGGTATAAACTTCAAACGGAACTCCTCATCAGCATCCTTATGAATTGGAACCATCCATTCTACAATCTTAATAATTTGAGGCATAAACCAAACTAATATAAAGGAGTTAGATATATTGAAGAAACTATGAAAAATTGAAAGTGAAATAGGAATTGCGGCTACAGTACTAAATGGCGATCCAACTCCAATAAAAGATGATAACTTATCAACTCCATAAAGAACTTGATTGAAAAGAAGTAGTATCCAGACAACACCAATAACATTAAATATTAAGTGGGCTCTTGCGGCTTGTTTTGCAGTTTTATTAGCAACTGAGGCGGCTAAGTTTGCAGTTATTGTTGTTCCAATATTTTCACCAAGAACCAAAGCTGCACCCATTTCGAAAGTTATTAACCCTTTCATACACATAACAAGGGTTACTGCCATCATTGCAGAAGAGGATTGAATAATAAAGGTTAGGATTGTTCCTATAAGAACAAATATGAGGATGGAGAAAAATCCATAATTAGACATATTTCCAATAAATTCTAAAACACCACCATATTTAGCTTGAGTAAAATCAGGCACATTTGTTGTTATCATTTGTAAACCTAGAAACAATATACCAAACCCTAATAAAAAATGGCCTATATTCTCTTTAGACTTAATAAATAATAACGGAGTTGCAATTGCAATAATTGGTAATATATATTCAGAAATAGAAAATTGAAAACCTAGTAGAGCTACAACCCAAGCGGTAACTGTTGTCCCTATATTTGCTCCCATTATAACAGCAATTGCACCAGTCAAAGTTAGAGCTCCGGCATTTACAAAACTAACAACCATAACTGTTGTGGCAGATGAGGATTGAATAATTGTAGTTATTCCCATTCCTGTTAATATCCCTTTAAATGGATTTGAAGTCATTTTGGAAAGGAAGTTTCTTAGCTTATCCCCGGTCATTCTTTGCAAAGAATCACTCATTGTTTTCATTCCATAAAGGAATAAACCCAATCCTCCTAAAAACGTTAATATTTGAAAAGTAACATTCATTTTCTTATTTTTCTTGTTTAAAACTTTGCAAAAGTAATGATTTCTAATATAATTCCCAATAATAATAAAAATAAAAAAGACTATGCATTAGTGCATAGTCTTTTAGCTAATCATTATTAATTTGATATTCTTTTTTCTAAGTCGTCAACCCAAGCTTTATATTTTTTATCTGTATTATAGAGATTCTTTACAGCCTTGCACGCATGAAGAACAGTTGCATGGTCTTTGTTTCCGCATTTGGTACCAATAATAGCTAATGAGTTTTTAGTGTGTTTTTTGGAAAAATACATTGCTAATTGTCTTGCTTGAACTATTTCTCTTTTTCGTGTTAAAGATTGAATTTTTGCAATAGGTATATTGAAGTAATCGAAAACAACCTTCTGAATATATTCAATGGAGACCTCTCTAACATTACTTCTAATAAATTTATCAATCATTTCAGAAGCAAGGTCCATAGTAATTGTTTTCTTATTGAAAGATGATTGAGCAAGAAGAGAAATCAAAGCTCCTTCTAATTCTCTAATACTTGTGTTGATATTGTATGCCAAATATTCAATAATATCATCTGTCATTTCAATACCATCCTTATATAATTTGCTTTTTAAGATTTTTATTTTAGTATCTGTATCTGGAGATTGTAGGTCTGCACTAAGTCCCCATTTCAAACGGGAAATTACTCTTTGTTCGAAATCACATAGCTCTGCAGGGGTTTTGTCTGAACTAATTATTATTTGTTTGCCAGAGGAATGAAGGGTGTTAAAGATGTGAAAGAACACGTCTTGGGTTCCTGTTTTTTTTGCAAAAAATTGGATATCGTCAATAATTAATAAGTCTATCATTTGATAAAATTGAAGAAAATCGTTTCTTGTATTGTTTTTGCAAGAATCAGTATATTGATGAACAAATTGTTCGGCAGAAACATATAGAACTATTTTATCTGGGAAGTTCTTTTTGGTTTCAAGCCCTATTGCATGAGCAAGGTGAGTTTTTCCTAACCCAACACCTGAGTATATGAAAAAAGGATTGAAAGAAGTTTTTCCTGGATTTTGAGCAACAGCATAACCTGCACTACGAGCCAAACGATTGCAATCTCCTTCAATAAAATTATCAAAAGATAGTGCTTCATTAAGCTGAGAATTAATTTTAATTTTCTTTAATCCTGGTAGAATAAAAGGATTTGGGAAATCTTTTGTTGGGGTTGAATTTATATTTAATGGAACATTAACAGGATAATTTGCAGTTGCATATTTATCTTCAGAGGGCTGAATTGACGCATAATGAGATTGGGAGTCAAGAACTATACTATATTGAAGCATAGCACCTTTACCTATTTCTCTTCTAATTGTTTTTTTAAGTAAGTTAACATAGTGTTCTTCTAGAAATTCACAAAAATATTGACTTGGCACTTGAATTGTCAATACATTGCTTTCGAGTTTTAGTGGACGAATTGGTTCGAACCAAGTTTTGTATAGGAATTCGTTCCCAAGATTATCTTTAATAATCTGTAAACAATTATTCCATACTTCGTCGTGTCCTTTTTGCATTGTAGTATTGTTAAAAATAATGATAAATAATATATATATAAACAGTATTCTATTTCGTTTTTCAAAAGTATATATTATCAGCAACAAATAAATTTTTATTACCTCTTGATTTATTCAGATATTTGTTTTAGCAATTCACCAAATCAAATTATCCCTAAAAAGGACAGTAAATCAAATCTGTGCAAGTATAGATAGTTATCAACAATTTTATCAACAATTTAATTTAGGGGTGCAATTTAATAATTTATTCTGAATAAAAAAAATTAAATCCCATAAATTA
>DUQY01000258.1 GCA_012837565.1 Bacteroidales bacterium
TAAGAGACTTCGCTTCTGTGGCAGGGATGACGGTAGAGGAGTTTTCCACAGCTTTTAGAACCAATGCATCAGGGGCTATTATTTCATTTATAGAGGGTCTTTCTAGGGCAAATGAAGAGGGAACAAGTACTATTAAAGTGCTTGACGACATGGGTATTTCTGAAATTAGATTGAGAGATGCGCTAATGAGGGCTTCAGGTGCTGGAGATTTGTTTAGGGAATCAATTGAAAGAGGCTCTAGAGCTTGGGAAGAAAACACAGCTCTAACCGAGGAAGCAGCGCAAAGATATGCTACCACAGAGTCAAGATTAAAGATACTGAGGAATACCCTGACAGACGTAGGTATTCAGTTTGGGGAGATTGTTCTTCCTGCTGTCCAAAGGGTATCAGATTCTCTAAAAAGCATGTTAGAAGGGGTTAACTCTTTAAGCCCATCTCTTAAGAGGGCAGTTGTCGCCATTTCTGGTATAGCGATAGCACTTGGACCGGTTTCCCTAGCCATTGGAAAATTACTTCAAATGTTACCACTGATTAAAGTAGCCTTTACAGCGATGACAGGACCAATAGGATTAATAGTTGCCGCTGTTGCAGGTGCAGCGCTTTTGATTATTTCAAATTGGGATTCGATAAAAGAATACTTCACAACTGGCGGGGGTGCAGAATTATTCGAAAGCATCAAGACTTTATTCAACACAGTCAAAGGAGTTGTATCTGATGTGTTTAATTCCATAAAAAACACAATCACAACCATTTGGAATGCAATTGGTGACACAGTTACAAAGGTATGGAACAATTCATTTGATACTATCGTAACGGTAGTAAAAATTGCTATAGATTATGTTAATGGTGTACTCAATGTACTTATAAATTTACTAAAAGGTGATTTTTCTGGAGCGTTGGAAAGCATCAAAACATTAGCAAAAAATGTTTTTGACGGATTTAAAAACATAGTGTTCAATTCGCTCTCTTCAATGACATTTGCATTGTCTGAATTTTTCTCATTTTTAAAACTTAATAGTTTATCAGATACTTTTGCGGAATGGTCAGAAAAAATAAAACCGTCTACTGAAAAAATAGTTGACGATATTGAAGTTGTTACCGAAGAAGTTGAAACTCTTAATGATGAAATTGAGCAAACAGCCATTGTTGCTGATATTACTACTCAATCAATTACAGGATTAACTGAAGCACTCGATATTTTCCAAAGTGGTAAAATTTCAGAAGCGATCAGAGCTACTTCAAATGAAATTAGAGTTTTAGGAGAATATTTAAAAGATTTACGAGCTGGTAAAATTGTAGTTGAAAATGTTCACGATGAGATTGTTAGAGTTGAAGAACGATTAAATGTATTAAATACAGCTTTAAACACTTTGACTGGTGATAGGGAGCTGAATATCAAAGTTAATACAGATAGCGCACTAGATATATTTAAAAGCACTGATTTTGGAAGTGAAGCAGGTTTAGTTATTCCTATACTCCCACAAATTGACACTTCATTGCTTCAAGATGGGATGGGCGATTTGAGAGCAGGATTAACAGAAGTTGCAATTGACATTTCAGGAATGCTAACTGACTTAATAAGTGGAGCGTTTGCAAGTATCGGCGATGCGATTGTTAGTGGCGACAATATAATGGCAAGCTTGGGAGCATCACTTTTAGGTACTATTGGTGGGATTTTAGTTCAGCTTGGAGAAATGGCAATAGCTGTCGGGATTGGATTGGATGCTATTAAAAAGGCGTTAAGCACACTAAATCCAATAGTCGCAATAGCGGCAGGTGCTGCATTGGTTGCTTTAGGCGCAATGTTTTCAGCTGGTTCGAGAAAATTAAGTCAGTCAATAGGTGGAAGTGGAGGCGGTGGTTATTCAAATGCACCCTCAATGCAAAGTACAGGGGTGAGTCAATCAATGCCAACTGGCGAGTTTAGGGATAGTTACGGGAGCGGTCAAGTTGAATTTAAGATAAGCGGCGACAATTTAGTTGGAGTTTTGAATAAAAAAGAAACACGAAGAAATAGAAACTTATAATGGGAAAAGCTTTTGAAATAGAATATAAATATAAGAAAGTCGAGATACATATCATTGACTTTGTCGGGGACGTTAGGAATATTAATGGTACACCCGATTTATTTTCTTTATCCTACAACTCAAATATTAATGATAAAGGACAATATATTTTAGCGACCGAAGCAGAAATAAATATTTATGAAGACGCTTATTTCAATATTGACGAATTAAAAACAGTTGGAGAGACTGACATTTTAATTAAATATTTTGAATATGATGAGTTAGTTTGGCAAGGGTTCGCCTTACCCGATTTTTTCCAAACTGGAATAACAAAACCAAAAGTTTTACGAATAGTTGCGACCGATAGATTAGGAGTTTTAAAAGATATTGTAAACACCAGTACAGCAATCACACCAAAGGCAATTATTGAAGAGTGCTTACTCCAAACGGGGTTAACCTTACCACTTGAAATACGAAATAATAATACATATTTAGAAACAACCACAATCAATAGAGAACGCATTGAGGGAGTGTCAGCTTATGACATTATTAGAACTTTCATGGTGCAATTTAATTCTAAAATTGTTCAATATAAAAATAAATGGTGGGTAGTAAATAAGAAACTACTTGAAGATGGGTTTTTTAATCAAGA
>DUQY01000022.1 GCA_012837565.1 Bacteroidales bacterium
CAAACAACTGATAGCGGAAAAGTAATTGATGGAATTGTTCCTGGATCATTTCACCATGTTGACCAAGCTCCTCAGACCTGGCAAATAATGTCTGCCTTCTTTAAAGGGTTTCAAAAAGCTCCTGGAATAATCGCTTTCCTGCTTATTCTTGGTGGCGCGTTTTGGATACTCAACGAAACAAAGGCAATTGATATGGGGGTTCAGTCTTTTCTAAGGCATAGTACCAAGCTGGATAAGTTTAGGTTTTTGAAATGGATAGGGGTCAATAACCTTATCATTATCATTATTATGATAATGTTTTCTGCCTTTGGTGCAATATTTGGGATGTCGGAGGAGACAATAGCCTTTGTTATAATCTTTGTTCCTCTTGCCATAAGCATGGGATACGACTCTATAGTTGGAGTTTGCATGTGTTTCTTAGCGGCAGGACTTGGTTTTGCAGGCTGTATTCTAAATCCTTTCACATTAGGAATTGCTCAAGATATTGCAGGAATTAAGATGTTTAGCGGTATAGAATATCGTTTGGTTATGTGGTTTATAATAACAGGTATAGGAATAGCTTATGTTCTATGGTATGCTAATAAAGTTAAGAAAACCCCAACAAAATCCATAATGTATGAAGAAGATAACCATTGGAGACATAACCAAGAAACTGCAAATCAACTTGAACCCCTAAAAGCAAATCGTGGGACTTGGCTTGCATATATAATATCTTCACTAATAGTTGTGGTTTATTCTATTTATATTGGACTTAACCCAGACCTATTTAGTGGAGGATACTCAACCTATATATTCCTTCTAATCCTAACACTTCTATTTATTGGTTTTGGATATAAGATGGTTAAGAAATCCATGCAAATGTTTAGTTTATTTATTCTGATTTTCACTATCATCTACCTTATTGTTGGAGTAATGATATTTGAATGGGGCTTTGTTCATATTGCGGCTCTTTTCTTCACAATGGCTATTATAACAGGCGTTGCGTTAGGGAAAGATGCATCTGAAATTTCTAAACTATTTATTGAAGGAGCAAGAGATATGTTAAGTGCAGCCTTAGTGGTAGGGCTTGCAAGTGGCATAATAGTAATCTTAGAGGATGGAAAGATAATCGATACCTTCCTTAATTCCGTTGCTACTTCCATTAGCGGATCAGGAGAGATTGGAGCAATTAGTCTAATGTATGGTTTCCAATCAATACTTAATGCAATCATCACCTCAGGAACAGCAAAGGCAGCAATGCTTATGCCTATGTTTCGTGAGATAGCAATAATGACAGATATATCATTACAATCAGCCGTTACAGCCTTCCATATTGGAGATGGTTTCACCAATTTAATCACGCCTACATCAGGAGTTTTGATAGCAGTTCTTGGAATAGCAAGAATACCTTATGCAAAATGGGTGAAATGGTCTTGGAAATTTATCTTAGCAATGGTATTCCTTGGATGGATATTATTAATCCCAACAGTGCTAATGGACTTACCAGGGTTCTAAGATTATTAAAACAAAGTTACATATGAAAAAAGAATTTATGCAAATGGCAATTGATATTGCAGTTGAGAGTGTTAAAGAATTAAATGGAGGTCCTTTTGGTGCTGTTATTGTTAAGGATGGTGAGATTATTGCAAAAACAACAAACAGTGTTACCATTGTAAATGACCCTACTGCACACGCTGAAATTAATGCTATAAGACAAGCTTGTCATGAGCTAAATACTTTTGATTTATCTGGTTGTGATATTTATTCTTCTTGTGAACCATGTCCTATGTGTTTATCTGCACTTTACTGGGCAAAGATTGATAAAATATATTATGCAGCCGATCGTTATGCCGCAGAAAAGATTGGCTTCAATGATTCCCTAATTTATACCGAACTCTCTCTTCCAGAAAACGAAAGGAGTATCCCTGTTGAGAATATAATGAAAGAAGAAGGGCAAGCACCTTTTGAATTATGGCAAAAAACAGAAAACAAAATTGAATACTAAGATTTAATTCATAAATTTGCAGCTGACAAGAATTAATATAAGATTTGTTTTATGACAATAGATGAGAGAATTAAAGACTTTCAGGAAAGAGTTTCGGCTCTAAGGAGGTTTCTTTGACATTGATAAGAAGAAGAAACTAATAGAAGAAGAAACAGTAAAAACACTTGAAGCGGACTTTTGGAAAAACGCCAAAGAAGCAGAAAGAGTTCTGAAAAAGATTAACGAGAAAAAAGTTTGGACTAACCAGTACGATAAGATGATAAAGTCCTTAGAGGACGTTAAAGACTGGAAAGAGTTCTACGATTCAGGAGATTGCAAAGAAGAAGAGATAGACGTATATTTAAGTGATTTTGAAAAGATAGTTGAAGACCTTGAAACAAAGAATATGCTTCGCAATGAAGAAGATAGGTTTTCCGCAATAATAACAATTAATGCAGGAGCAGGAGGAACAGAGAGCTGTGACTGGGCTGAAATGCTGATGAGAATGTATTTGAGATATGCTGAAAGGAATAATTTCAAAGCACATGAAGTTGACTTTCAAGATGGAGAAGTTGCAGGAATAAAGAGCGTAACCCTTGAAATTGAAGGCGAGTTTGCTTACGGATACCTCAAAGGAGAGAATGGAGTTCACCGCCTTGTTCGTCTTTCTCCTTTCGATTCGGCTAACAAACGCCATACATCCTTTGCCTCTGTTTATGCTTACCCAGTCATTGACGATAATATTGAAATAAACATCAACCCTGCCGATATTGAATGGGACACTTTTCGTTCCGGAGGACCCGGAGGACAAAACGTAAACAAAGTTGAGTCAGCAGTCCGTTTGCACTATAAGCCCTCAAACATTATTATTGAATGCCAACAAACCCGTTCACAAATTCAAAATAGAGATAAGGCAATTCAAATGCTAAAATCCCAACTCTACGAAATAGAACTAAGGAAGAAAAGAGAGAAGATGGCTATTATAGAAGGCTCGAAGAAGAAGATTGAATGGGGTTCACAAATAAGAAACTACGTACTTCATCCCTATAAACTAGTAAAAGACCTACGCACAAATATAGAAACCTCCAACACACAAGGAGTATTAGATGGGGATTTAGATGAATTTATTAAGGCATATTTAATGGAATTTGGAGGATAATGTCTTTCAAATATCCATTTCCATAACAATGACCTACAAAATGGAGTATATTTCTATTCAATAATATCAAATGGGAAGAACCTAACCACAAAGAAAATGATAGTTAAGAAATAAATTATCCTTAGTCTAAAAAACTAAACCCAAGAAATCCATGTTACAAAAAAGAACATGGATTTTTTTACGCC
>DUQY01000309.1 GCA_012837565.1 Bacteroidales bacterium
TATATCCATCTTCAACAGGAATCACAGAAGGTACAAAGTCAGTAAGTGGATTAGCTTGTTCTTTTGCGAATGCAAGCAATATGACAACCGATAGTGCTAAGATTACATTCAATATAAGTGGTTTAACTAGTTCAGGCACACCATTTGAATTTTCCAAAACACAGAATTTCTCTAAATCAAAGACTGGAGCAGAAGGGTCAGATGGCGAAGGCGGTATCAACGTTATCATCACCCGACAAGGCTCATTCCGCACCTATTGGAGGCAAATTGGTGACCAAGGAAAGATACTTACTACTCCCGAAAAGGTTAGTGAAATAGTTGGTGGTGTTGAAATTGGAGATGTGAAATATGTGCAATGTAAAGTACTTATTTATAAAGGTAGTGTAGATGTAACTGCATCGGCATTGGCTGACCCTACCACACAAGGTAAATGGTTCTTGAATAATGTGTGGATGGCGAGCAATACCGACACTCTCAATATTCCTATTAAATCGGGTGATATTACCTATGCTGACGGTGTGGATGATGAAGTGCGTTTTGAATATACAGATACTAATGCTAAAAATTGGAAGGGAGCTACGGTATGAGTGAAAGAAAATTTGCAAGCACGTTGATAAGGGATAGTGAGGATAAGTTGGGGTTGACTCCTGAACAGGTTTCACAATTGCTGGCAGATGTCAATACATCTTTAGCCAAAACAAAAGGATTCACTAAAATAGGAGACGTCACTCTTCCTGATGGATTAATATTCACATCTCTTATAAAGCTATTAGATGTAGGGAATGATGGTGATGAGATGGCGGGTATATCTGGAATTGCGGGTGCCCTAAAAAACAACCCTGCATTTTGGGCAGGTGGAGCTTATGAGCAAGCATTCGCGCTGATAAGTTTTTTGTCTAAAATGTCAGCAGGTGTAGCACCATCAGATGGTGAATATGATGCACTTGCTTCGATATCGTTGCTACACAATGGGGCCGCTAAAATTGGGGATTTCATTGTGGAAGAGTCGGGAAGAATTACGCTCGTTGATCCTGAAACTGGAAAGCCAAGGCTTATTTTCAATGCTTCTAACATTCCGTTTTTGTCTGATTTATTAAGTACCTCGTATGCTGGGGACTCAGTTGATAATAGCGCAAACAGTAGAACGTGGGTGTATGACCCTAACGAATTGCCACATCCAACTCTTCCATCCAATTACAAGGCGGCAATTAATCTTCCAAACTCGATTAATGTAACGCATGACAATAGCGACATAACCTTTAACGCCACAACCATTACGTTAAATGCAGCGACCACATCTACTACATCGCTAGGGGCAACAGCAGAAGCTCTGGTTGTATTAAATATTGGAACTCAAAGCTATTCGCTAGGTGCAACCTTCGTTACCGTCAGCAAGGACAATCAAAGTGGTAATAGCTCTATGTCGATACCAAATAGGGTGCTGAAAGGGCTTCCAAAGGGTATGTATAGTGTGCAGGTAATACTAAAGGCTGATGATGGCATTACTAGCCTTACAGGAACTATCAGTGCATCAACACTCTCATGGGAATTTCGAAAGGAAGATGTTCGTTATTTCCAGTTCGGCCTGGACGGCATGATGGCTTACTTTTCTGACAATCATATTCATTTCACGGAAACAACTGGATGGGATGTGAGGGGCAAAAGTAATATGCCTGGGGTGTTGGCGAGTGGGACGATTAGTTCGGGAGGCGTGCTATCAAATGAATGGGGTGCAAAAGTAAATTACGGTCAAACCATAACGGGGGGGTATAGGATATTTTTAAAGGACATGACGCATAACAAGTATTCGGTACAAGTAACACCACACACCAATGTTACATTTAGGGTGAGTACTAAAACAAGCACCTACTTTGATATACTGGGTACAGGTGCAGCGGACTTTGTTGTTTTCGGTAGCAACTATTAAATAGAAAAAGGATAGCTAATTAAAACTATCCTTTTTAAAGTAGATCTTTGAAATTATTCTATTCTGAAATTGGCAAGAA
>DUQY01000259.1 GCA_012837565.1 Bacteroidales bacterium
GATATAAGTCTGGAAAAGTAGGTAACTGCCAAATCTTATTTTAAACGCCTTGTAATTAAGTTTACAAGGCGTTTTTTTGTTGTAATATATCCTACGAAAAGATGATTTAAAACTACTAAACTCCTGCTCTTTCACTACTACAATGCCAATCTTTTATTACTAAAATGCCACTTTTTCACTACTAAATTAGCATTTTTTTTATACTAAAATGACATTATATGAAGGGTAGTTCTTAGGTTTGAAATTTCTTGTTTTATGGTTTAATATACATTGTTCTATGGTTTAAATTATCTATTCCTAAGTGATTGATTGTCTGATACTAAGTTTTGGCAAATGTAAAACGCCGTTTTGAGGGTCTCAAAGTGGCGTTTTGAGGCTCGCGAAACGAAGGTTTAATGGTGGCGAAACGGGGGTTTGGTTTTTTGATATGGCGTATTGGGGAAATGGAGGCTGGGGTTTGGGGGCTTTATCTCTTTTTTTATGCCTTTTGAGTTTTATCATTTCTTATTTTAAATATTTAGTTATTTGGTTTTGTTAGTTTGCCTAAAATACTTATCTTTGCCTATTCTAAAATAAAAGAATTAACAATAAATTTATATGAAAAGAAACTTAATTAGTTTAGTTATAGCTATCTTAGCCATAACAACCAGTGCTTTTGCACAAATAGATGATGCTAAAATCAAAGCATTAAGAAAAGCAGCTCTTGAGGAAATGAAATATGCTCCTGAGGATGCTCATAAAGATTATTATGAGAAAATGCACTCTCGTATTCCAAGAAAACTTGATGTTGAACTAATAGATGTTCAAGATGGCGTAAAATCTTCAACAAAAGCACCATTAGATGTACCGGCTGATATGATTTATCCTGGAGAGTTTGACGAGGTTCAAGCTATTATGATGACTTGGCCTTATATAACAAGAACTGTTAGCGGTAATCAATATGCATCGCAAATGTTTGAAGGACAGGGAATGACTTACTCATCACAGACCTTAGTGCCTGTATATTCAGTTCCTGATGTTTCTAACAATAAAACAACAAAACTATTTAGAGAGCTTGCAAATGGTATTCAACAAAATGCAGAAGTTTGGATAAATATATGGAATGCAGAAGACTCAGTGACTATTAAGCAACATATGCTTAATTTTGGTACTCCACTAAATAACTATCGTTTCTTTATTAATCAGGGCAACTCTTTCTGGTATCGTGACTGTGGTCCTGTTGGTTTTTATTACGGAGATGACGATCAAATTGGACTAATGGACTTTGAATATTATGGAGGAAGACCTCTTGATGATTTACTTGGAAGAAAGATTGGCGAGCAAGCTGGTTTTCCAACCTTCACAACAACAATAGAATATGAAGGAGGGAATATATTAGTTGATGGTCTTGGTTCATTATTTACCTCAACTGCAGTTTATGCTATTAACAAAGATGCTAATGGTCTTTATTACCTTAATCCTAACTCTTCTATTGGATATTCTCAACAATCTAAGACCAGATTAACAGAAACTCAGATTGTAGATAGTTTGAAACACTTAATGAATCTTAACCGTTGTATTGTTCTTCCAGAGCTAAAATATGATGGTGGAACAGGTCATATTGACTTATATACTGACTTTTTTGATGAGTCAACCTTTGTTTCAACCAAACACCCTGATGTAATGGCTAACCTTTCCGACCCAATTAAGGTTGAGAAAAATATGGATTCAGTAGTCAAAATGTTTACATCGGCTCCTTTTGGCTCAACATACTACAATACACGTATTCCTCTTCCTGCAAAAAACAATGGCACTTGGTATACCTCACAGTCAGAATATAATAATACATACACTCGTTCTTTCTCAAATCACACAATGGTTAATGGAGCAATTATGCAACCTATGTTCTATTCAGGAAATGAAGGCGATGTTGCAGGAAACCAAGCAGCTTTAGCTAAAATGCAAGAAGCTTATCCAGGATATGAATTTGTTGAGATAGATGTTAGAGATTTTGATGGTTATGGTGGAGCAATTCACTGTATAACAAAACAAATTCCTGCAGAAAATCCAGTAAGAATATATCATTATCCAGTTCGTTGGTTAAATACAACGGAAAAAGAAACTAATGATGTATGGTTAACAGCAACTGTTCAAAACAAGAGTGGAATTGAAAACGCTATACTATATTATAGAACAAAAGGAGAAGAAAACTTTAATAATATTTCAATGAATATTTATGATGGTAATATTTACGATGCAGTGCTACCAATAAATAAAGACCTTGCAGCAGATACAATTGAATATTATATTTCAGCAAAGTCAAATAACGGAAAAACTATCACAAAACCAATGACTGCACCTAAGGGATATTATACCTTTATTTACGGAACAGAGGTTCAGGGTAATTCAGATTATATTGGTTTGGATTGCATGGAAGATATTAAAGCAATTAATCTTGGAGAGTTCTATCCTAACCCTGCACAAAACTCAACAAAGATTGAAATAACGCAAGGCGCTAAGGCAGATGTTCCTGTAAAAGTAATTAATCTAAAAGGACAAGTTCTTCTTACTACAACTATTAAGAAAGGACAAACTTCACTTGAGTTAAACACTTCAGAAATGAGATCTGGTAACTACTGGGCAATATTTGGTGACAATACTAATGTTTCAATCAAGAAGATAGTTATAGTAAAGTAATTATTGAGATATGAACAAGAAAACACAGAAGATATTAATTAAGGTAGCTTATTTTTTAGCAACAACTACAGGTGTATTTACTCTTGTTATGTTAGGCTCAATTAGTGGACATAACCTTACATTATTATATACCACAAGTTCTATTTCTGTTGTAATGGCTTTGTTTCTTGCCTCAACACAAGGACTATTCAACAAATACACAAAATCAGTACTTAGTTTTTTGTTCTTAATTGTCTTCTTTATAGTTGTGGACTTATTTAGTTGTCAATCATCAATTATGCCTATTCTTTTTATTTTTTCTGCTACCGTTTCGCTTCTTACATTCTATGGAATTGAAAGCGATAGGGAAAAGGATGATGGAGCAGCTTTAAAACAAGAAGTTGATGACAGACCTTTTATTATCTCTAAGGCTTCTGATTTTGAAATAAAGGAAGAAGACTTTCCTGTAGATGAATCAAGCGCTGACCAGTCAAGCACTGAGGAATAATAAACCAATATATTATTAATAAGAAAGCCGACTCTGTTTTAGGGTCGGCTTTTTTGTTTTTATAAGTTCTGTTTTTCTATCCTATGTCTACTATAATGAAACGCTGTAATAATTTACTGAAACGCCACTTTAAAAAATTAAAACGAAGATCTAGGGAATTAAAACGAAGATTCAGAAAACTAGTCTTTATCAATCC
>DUQY01000260.1 GCA_012837565.1 Bacteroidales bacterium
GAGCCTTACCTACCGAGTATTCAATTTTTACTACTTACAAAGTTTAACATGTTAAAAAGGTAATGTCAAACCAAAAGAGGGGCTGTTTTTAAATGATTCAAACGATTTTAGGCAAAAGCCCGTTTCCAACTATTTAAACGCAGAGTTAACCTCGTTACATGCCCATATCACGAGGTCTGAGATGCCTATATCACAAGATTGAATTAGCGAAGTAAAAGTTTAAGTCTTTGTTTTAATGTTTTTTTTCGTACTTTTGCTTCCTTATTTTAATCAAAGAGATAGAAAATGAACGATAATTTACCTTTAATCTTAAATATAGAAACATCAACTCAAATATGTTCTGTGGCTTTGGCTAAGGGAAATACGTTGATTGCTAAAAGGTTAATTGATATTCCAAATGCTCATTCTTCAAAGCTTTCTTTGCTTGTGGAAGAGGTGATGAAAGAGGGGGGTATAACCTATTCTCAGCTTTCGGCAATTGCGGTTAGTAAGGGTCCAGGCTCATATACAGGACTTAGGATTGGCGTTTCAACGGCAAAGGGTTTTGCTTATGCCTTAGATATTCCTCTTATTAGCGTAGAAACTCTTAGGATATTAGAAAAGGGAGTTCAGAAGGCATATCCGAATAAATGCACTGTTTCGATGATTGATGCAAGAAGGATGGAGGTTTATTCTATTATTTATGATGAAAAGGGGAATATTATTAAGGATATTTCGGCTGATATAATTGAAAAAGGGATTTACGATAATTATTTAAAGCAAGATAAGGAATTTGTATTTGTTGGTGATGGGGCAGAGAAGACAATGGAGTTTTTTGATGAGAAAACAAATATATTTTACGATAAAAAAATAATATTGGATGCAGAGCTTATGACTTCTATTGCCTACGATAAGTTTATGGAAGGAGATTTTGAGGATGTGGCTTACTTTGAACCTTATTATTTAAAGAATTTTGTGGCTGGAGTTTCTAAGGTTAAGGGACTTTATTAGAAAAAAGAAAAATGGGAAAAGATAAATTAAGACGTTTTGCAGAGAATGACACCTTCCATAATATGTTTCAAGAGCAGTATTTGGACTTAAAAGAAAAGGGAGGCTTCTTTTTGAAAGGAAAATGGAGGCAAGAGTTTTTCAAGAACGATAATCCAATAGTTTTGGAACTTGGATGTGGAAAGGGAGAATACACGGTTGGTCTTGCTGAAAAGTATATAGAGAAAAACTTTATTGGTATTGATATAAAAGGTGCAAGGATGTGGAGGGGTTGTAAGACTTCTAATGAGAATGGTATGAATAATGTTGCTTTTATTCGTAGCCAAATTGAGATTATTGATATGTATTTTGGGGAGAATGAGGTGGATGAAATTTGGATTACCTTTCCTGACCCACAACTAAAGAAACCTAACAAAAGACTTACCTCAAATAGGTTTTTGGAAAGGTATAGAAAGGTTTTGAAAAAAGGAGGTATAATACATCTAAAGACTGATTCACAGGAGCTTTATTCCTTTACTATGGATGAGGTTCTTTTGCCTAATAAAATGAATGTGTTATTCCATTCAAATGACCTCTATGCCTCTGGGCTCAATGATGATGTTATTGAGATTAATACCTTCTATGAGGGAATTTATTTGAAGCAAGCAAAACCTATAACTTACATTAAGTTTGAAATTTAGGTCATAATAAAGCAACAAAAAACAGGTTAACAACGTTACAAATATTAGAAAAAGAAATATTATAAAAGAATAAGAAACATTACTAATCAAAAACATAAAAAGATGAGAAAATTAATTTTAGCTTTAATGCTATCTATTGTTTGCTTAGGAGCAAATGCACAAACCCCTGAAGAGGCCGAAAACATTAACAAATGGATTGATACTTACCAACAGCTAAATGAGGCAAAGGATTGGAACGGTATGGTTTCTAAAGCAGGACTTTGTAAACAAGAAATCCCAGAATGGGAATATGTTTATTATTATTCAGGTATTGCATATTATAACCTACAACAATATGATAATGCTATAATGAATTTTTCAATCTTCATAGATAAAAACCAGACAGAAGCAGGTGCTTATTTGCTTAGAGGACATTCGTATTCTGAAAAGAAAGACATAACAAAAGCAATTGCAGACTATGATTCTTACTTAGCAGTAAACCCTAACGATATTCCAACAATGTTATCAAAAGCAAATGCTTACCTTAATGTTAATGACCTAAACTCTTATGTTAAAGAACTTGGAATGGTTATTGAGAAGGATGCAACAAATGTTAGCTTATTAGAAAATAGAGCAAATGCAAATGCTAATTTACTTAACTGGGATGCAACAATTGCAGATTATAACAAGTTAATAGCAATGGATGCAACAAAGGTTGATTATTATAATAACCGAGCTTATGCAAACTATTCTTTAAAAACTCCTGAAAGCTATGCCTTAGCAATTGCTGACTATAACAAAGTTGTTGAACTGGGAGCAGGAAACGAAAATACTTATATTATGTTAACTGCATTAAATGGTGCAATGAAAGATATTCAAGCAGAGATTAAGGCTTGGGACAAATTAATTGAATTACAACCAACTAATATCGACAATGTTTACCGTCGTGGTGCTGCAAAATATAATGCAAAAGACTATAAGGGAGCAATTGCTGACTTCGATAAAGTTATTAAAGAAGATCCAAAACACATAAACGCATTAAAGCGTCGTGCAACTTCAAAAACCAAAGCAGGAGATACTGCAGGAGCTCAGGCTGATGCTAAGCTTATAAAAGAACTTGAAGGAAAGTAAGAAACAGTTAAAGAAATAAAACTTATATAATTAAATGCAATAAACTCAAAAGGTTTATTGCATTTTTTTATTTCCCTTCCGACAATAGGGGTTTGTTTTTCCTGACTTTGATTAATCTTTTTACTATATTATATATTAATTGCCATATCAGATTATTATAGGCTTTTGGGCACGTTTTAGGGTGTCGTAAAGTGAAATTACTTATTTTTGCTGGATGTATGTACGCAGAAAACCTAATATATCCCCTAAGTACTCCCATCCTCAAGTAGTTTTAGGGTTACTTGGTAAGTGAAGGAAGTATATACTTATCAACAATAAAATAAGCTTTGACAAGCTGAGATAGCATTTATTATAATGAAAAGGGTGAAGATTTAGGACGCAAAATTAAAACGCTATAACAATTTACTGAAACGCTGTTTTAAAAAAATGAAACGCTGTTTCAGGAAATTAAAACAGCGTTTCATTAAGACCCCGTTTTTTCAAATTTATATTGCATTTTTTATTTCCCTTCCGACAAGAGGGTTTTGTTTTTAGATAGGGCGAAGCTTAGGGCGATTATAATAAGACCTGTTATAATAAGTATTGTATCTATTGAAACAAAGTCAGCAATAGGTCCAAAAACAATCATACCAAGAGGAACCATCGATGTGCTAATCATTGCTAAGATTCCAAAGACTCTTCCAAGGTATTCTTCCTCTACTTTCTCTTGTATTAGAACGGTTGAGGTTGTGTGGAAGAGAGGAACAGCAAGTCCCATCATAATAATCACCGTACAGTAGAACCAAAAGAAGATGGTGAATCCAAGTAAGAAGGTTGTAAGACCTGTTATTGAAAAAGCAAATGCCATAAGGTTTATCTTGTTCTTAAAGACTTTGAAATATCCAACAATCAATCCACCCATCATCATTCCAATTGAGAATGCTATTTCAATGGCTGTTAGTCGCCAAACCTCGGGTCCGTAGTTTCTAACAACTTGCAAAGGAGTTAAAAAGGTAACAGGAGCTATAAGGAAGTAGAAAAACAAACAGAAGATTATGAAATTCCTAATATATCTATGGGTTCTGATATAGTTAACACCTTCTTTTAGGTCTTGAAGATAGGATTTGGCTTTTCTATCTAAGGCCTTTGCGTGAGTTGGTATCTTAATGAAGAATATAAATATTATAACAGCAAACAAAGCGGTGAAGACATCAATAAAGAATATGGATTCTATGCTTGCAAATGCAAGAAGGAAAGCTGCTAACATTGGAGATAGTAGAAGAATAACAGAATTAATGCTACTATTTATTCCATTTACTTTTCTTAGGTTTGTTTTTGGAACAAATTGAGGGATAATGGCTCCAACGGCAGGTCCTTGAATTCCTGAACCAATAGACCTCATTGCCATAACAACAAATAATAGCCAAATATAATTGTGACCAAACATAAATAAGATGGCAAGTGCAAGGGTTGCAAGTGCAATGAAGGAGTCGGCAATAATAATAATAAGCTTTCTATTATACCTATCTGCCCACACTCCTGCAAAGGGAGAGAGGAAGAAGGCAGGAACAAAACCGCAGATTATAGATACTGTCATCATTAGTCCTGATTTGGTTACCAAAGTTATATGCCACATTATCGCATATTGGACTAGTGAAGACCCAAAATGGGACACTGCTTGACTTCCAAGAAATAAAGCTACATTCTTAATCCAAGTTTTCGGCATATTGTTTTATTCTAAGTTTTAATCGGCAAAAATAAGACAATAATATTAATTAATAGGTATGACTTGGTCTTATTTTAAATTAATGCCTTATTGTGAAGCAGATATTGATTTTTATAATCTAAAGATTAGGTTATATCTTAATTTCTTTATAATTTTGCAATCTAAATTCTGATAAATAACTTAATACTAAATATAATGAATAACGATAAACTATTTTCTGAGTTTCCTCCAGTTTCAACAGAGAAATGGGAAGAAGTGATAATGGCAGATCTTAAAGGGGCTGACTATACAAAGAGGTTAGTATGGAAAACATTAGATGGATTTGATGTGCAACCGTATTACAGAGCAGAAGACCTTAAAGGTCTTAACTTACACCCTTCAACAAAAGAAACAAATAACTGGGATATCCGTCAAGATATTTTTGAATGTGATATTAAAACTGCTAATGCTATTGCTCTTGCTGGGATTAAAAGAGGAGTGAATTCAATTGGTTTTGATGCTGTAAACGTTGAAACAGATAAGGATTTAGAAATTCTTTTAGCAGGAATTGATATTACAAAGGTAAAGATTAACTTCTTAATGGCTAAATGTTTTTTTGAGTTAACTAAGAAATTTGTAGCTTTTGTTAAGGCTAAATCAATTGATAAGAACTTAGTTTTAGGTTCTCTAAATTTTGACCCATACGTTAACGCTCTTTACACAGGAAAACTTTGTTGTACTGAAAAAGTAATAGCAGAAAAAGGAGCTGAACTAATGAACCTTGTTAAAGAAAGTATTCCTAATTTTGACGTTATTACTATTAATGGTAACCTGTTCAATAATGCAGGAGCTTCACTTGTTCAAGAATTAGCATATACTTTATCAGCAGCTAACGATTATCTTTTCACGCTAACAGATAATGGTATTCCAGCTCATTCAGTTGGTTACAGAACTGTATTCTCTTTTGCAACAGGAAGCAACTACTTTATGGAAATTGCTAAAATACGTGCTTCAAGAATTCTTTGGAAGAAGATTATGCAAGAGTATAATCCTAAATGCGAGTCAGCGTATGATGTATTTGTTGCAACTCAAAGTTCATTCTACAATAAGTCAATCTACGATCCGTACGTTAATATGCTAAGAACAACAACAGAATCTATGTCTGCTGCAATTGCTGGAGCTGATTCAATTTCTGTTTACCCATTCGACTCAACTTATAAAGAATCTGATGAGTTCTCTCGTCGTATTGCTAATAACCAACAAATAATCTTAAAGGAAGAATCTTATTTAGATAAGGTTGTTGATCCTTCAGCAGGAAGTTACTTTATTGAAAACCTTACAAATTCAATTGCATCTCATGCTTGGGATATCTTTAAAGCAATTGAGGCTAAGGGAGGCTTTCTTGCAGCAATTAAGTCAGGATATATTCAAGATGAGATTGAAAAGACAGCTGCAATTCGTCAAAAAGAAGTTGCAACTCGTAAGACAGCAATTCTTGGTACTAACCAATATCCTAACCTAAATGAGAAAATGGCTGATAGTGTTTCTTCAACATGTAATAGCTATGAAAACCCTTCAAATGAAATCAGACCTCTTACTTGGAATCGTGCAAGTGAAGCTTTTGAAGATTTGAGAATGGCAGTTGAAAAATCATCTCATACTCCTAAGGTATTCCTTCTAACATATGGTAATCTTGCAATGCGTAAGGCTAGAGCAAGTTTTGCAACAGGTTTGTTTGGAGTTGCAGGATATGAAATTATTGATAATATTGGCTTTGATACTCCAGAGATGGGTGCAGAGGCAGCTCTTAAATCAAATTGCGATATAGTTGTTTTCTGCTCCTCAGATGATGAATATGCAGAATTGGTTGAAAAAGCTCTTCCTATGCTTAAAACAAAGGTTAAGCATGTTGTAGTTGCTGGATATCCAGAAGCTCAAATAGAAAACTTTACTGCACAAGGAGTAACAGATTTTATACATGTTAAAACTAATGTTTTAGACAGTCTGACAAAATACAATTCTCTATTAGTGAAATAAACTCTAATAAGATATTAAAAAAGAAAGCGTCATCAAATTAATTTTTGATGACGCTTTTGTTTTAGTCTAAAACTAAGAAAAGAACATTGTTTTATTTCTTAATCTTCATACCAAAAGATTGTGGTTGTATTGTTAGTTTAAATCCAACTCCGTGCTGATTTGCAAGTTTTACGTCCGAATCATAACGAAGATACTTTCTAAGCTTTGTAATGTATACGTCCATACTTCTTGCGTTGAAATAGGTGTCGTTTTTCCAAACCTTTTCAAGAATAACTTTTCTGTCAACAGTTTGATTCATACTCAAAGCAAAAACTTTCAATAATTCACTTTCTTTACCTGTAAGTCTAATTTCTTCTGCCTTAAATTCGCTGTTTCCTTTGAATGTAATTACGTGACGGTTGTAGTCAAATGAATAATAGTCTCCGATTTTGAAAATATTATCTTCTGGTCTATCACCAATTGCTCTTTTTGCAATTGCTTTTATCCTACAAAGTATCTCTTCCATAGAAAATGGTTTGCGAAGATAATCGTCAGCACCAATTTCAAATCCTTTTATAATGTCCGTTTGTGCTTGGTGTTTTTCAGATATAAATAAGATAGGGATTGTTGCATCAAGTTCTCTAATTGCTTCTGCAGCCGTAAATCCATCCATTACTTGTAGCGATGTTTCTAGTATAACAAAGTCGATTTCTTCTGATGAATAAACTTTAAGCGCTGATTCTCCATCTGTAACCAAAATTGTTGGAAATCCGTTCTTGTCAAAATATGTCTTTAGGATTGGTCCTAAGTTCATATCACTTTCTGCTAATAATAACTTTACTGTTCTCATTCTGATAATTTTTTTAATGATTAATAATTAACTATCAATTGTGGCGTTCAATGATAATATTTTTTTATTTTTTATTTCTTTAGATTAGTTACTATTTTACTAATCTAAATATTTTATTCCATCTAATTTTCTTTAATCCTGACATATCCTTATTTATGCTAAGCCAAACAAACGATGCTTTTCCAACTATATGGTCTTCTGGAACAAAACCCCAAAACCTACTGTCTGCAGAATTATGTCTATTGTCTCCTTGCATCCAATAATAGTCCATTTTAAATGTATAGGAGTTTGTTTCTTTACCATTAATATAGTATTTACCATTTCTTTCTTCAAAACTATTCATTTCAAATGCTGTAATAGCTCTTTTGTAAAGTGCAATATTGCTAGGTGTTAAGCTAACTTTCATTCCTTTTTTTGGAATAAGAATAGGTCCGTAATTGTCAACGTTCCAATTCAAGTTCTCATCATATGGGAATAGGTGTTTTTCTCCATACCCTTTAATTGCTAGAACTGGAGTAATTGTTTTTACATAAGGGAATTTCTTAATCTTTTCTACTAGTTCTGCAGAAAGAGCAAGGGTAGGATAGTTGATTGTATTGCTTATGTCTGTGCTATCAACTCCAACCATTCTCAAAACAGAACCCTTATCAATTAGTTCTGGGTGGAAGATTATCTTGCAAGGTATTTTAGTGAATGAAGAATAAGTTTTTCCCTCTGAACTCAGAGGTTGAATATCTAAAATATATGGAGTAGTTGAAAGACTTTCAATTTGAGGTTTTGTAAGATTACTATAATATGAAATATACATCATATCCATATCTTCTTTTGAAACACCAATATTTAAGAGTTCATTTTCATTAATTGTAGCTCCATTTTCTGTTTCAATCTTATAAGTTACTTGATAGTCTTTTGGGCTTTCAATTGCCTTACCATTAATAAATACAACTTGGTTTTCTATAGATAAGGTTTCTCCAGGAAGACCAATCAATCTCTTAATAAAGTTCTCTCTTTTGTCAACAGGTCTAACAATAATATCTCCAAAGTCTTGAGGTGAGTTCCAAACTCTATCTCTCCCATATTTCCTTACTAAGCTATAATAGCTTTCAGCACTTTGATATGTGGAAGAAAGCGTGTCTCCATCAGGGAAGTTAAAAACAACAGCATCTCCTCTTTTTAGGTGGCTAATGCCAGGGAAGCGGTGGTAATCCAATTTCAGCCATTCAAGATAAGACTTAATGTTTAATACTGGAATGGTATGATGAACCAAAGGAAAGGCAATAGGAGTGTTTGGTATTCTTGGACCATATGCTACCTTACTTACAAAAAGATAATCTCCAACTAAAAGAGATTTTTCCATTGATGAAGTAGGTATTGTGTATGCTTCAAAGAAAAACATTCTAATTATTGATGCTGCAATAACTGCAAAAAGAATTGCATCAACCCATTCTCTAGTAGCAGAGTTCTTAATTTCTGGAAGCTCGGAAGGATGGGTATATTTTTCTTTTTTAGAGAAGCCAAGCCAAGGCAAGACAACAAAAGGAAATAAGACACCTGCAATTTGTATTAATAGTCCATTTTTGCGGAAACTCTTCATTATTTCAATAATGATAAGCATCACAACAAATATATTAATAAAAGGAATTAAGAGGTAAATAAACCACCAAAACTTTTTATCGATAATTTTTACCACATACCAAGCGTTAAGTATGGGTACAATACTATACCAACCTTTGTAACCAGCCTTTTGAAAGATTTTCCAAAGACCAACAAAGGAAACAACTAATGCTATTATTAATATTATTGTATATAAGCTCATCTATATTTAAATTTTTATTGTTACTTTTGCACCCTTCAACATTCATTAACGACAAAGTATAATTTATTATTGCTATGAAACAAATTATTTTTTCATTATTTTTATTAATTTCATCATATTTAACGGCTCAAACGATTGATAAGACTGAATTATTGTCTACAGACACAAAAATGTCATTTACTTTAAATATGATTAGGTATTACTATGCGGAAAAACCTGATATGCCAAAAATAGTTGAAAAGGGGATAGTGAACATGTTGAAAGAGCTCGACCCTCATTCGGTTTATATTACAAAGGAAGATGTTCAGAAGATGAACGAGCCGTTAATTGGTAATTTCGATGGAGTTGGAATTTCTTTTCAAATAATGAAGGATACAATTCATGTTGTTGATGTTATTAGAGGAGGTCCTTCTGAAAAGGTTGGAGTTATGCCAGGGGATAAAATAATTAAGGTTGATGATAAAGTGGCAACAGGAGATACAATAAAGAATGATTTTGTATTTAAACACCTAAGAGGGGTGAAAGGAACAAAAGTTAATTTAACTGTTGAAAGAAGAGGAAGGAAAGAACCAATTGTTTTTGAAATAATAAGAGATAAAATTCCAATTACAAGTGTTGATACTTGGTTTATGTTAGATAAAACTCTTGGATATATTCGCCTCGATAGGTTTGCTCAACAGTCAACAGAAGAAGTTATTTTGGCAATTGAAGACCTAAAGAGCCAAGGGATGAAAGAATTAATCTTCGATCTTAGGGGAAATGGAGGAGGATACTTAGATGTTGCATTTAAAATATGTGACGAGTTTCTAAGTGATGACAAATTATTAGTATATACAGAAGGAGTTTCTTCTCCTCGATATGATTTTAAGGCAGAAAGAAAAGGAAAGTTTGAAAAAGGTAAGGTTGTAATTCTAATTGATGAAAGCTCTGCTTCCGCTTCGGAGATTGTTTCAGGAGCAATTCAAGACTGGGATAGAGGAGTTATTATTGGAAGAAGAAGTTTTGGGAAGGGTTTGGTTCAAAGACCTTTTAACTTGCCTGATGGTTCTCAAATAAGATTAACCACCTCACGCTATTATACCCCAAGCGGACGTTGTATTCAAAAACCATGGGATGATGGACTAGATTCATATTATAATGACTATATGAGACGATATCAACACAAAGAGCTAATAACTCCTGACTCAATAACTTTCCCTGATTCTCTTAAATACAACACTGCAAACGGCAGAATAGTTTACGGAGGAGGTGGAATAATGCCAGACGTTTTTGTTCCAATAGATACCTCAAGGGCTTCTGACTATCTGATTAATCTACGTTCAAAAGGGATTTTCAATAATTTCTCCATGCAGTGGATGGAAGAAAATAGAGAAAGCTTCCTTAAACAAAACCCAACCTTTGAAGATTATAATAATTCATACCCAAGCCTTAATCTAATGGAGAAATTCACTGTTTATGCTAAGGAAGAAGGAGTTGAGCAAAATGAAATAAAGAAAGAATGGGTAAATTCAATGATCTTAGACTATATAGTTAAACAAACTAAGGATACAGTGTCTAAAAATTACAGCTCCTACGAAGAATATGCAAAGGAACTTCTTTCAAATTCAGAACTTTTGGATGAAGTTATTTCAAAAGCAAAGAAGGAAGATGATAAGATGGAAGAGATGACAAAGAGGTCTGATATATTCATTGAGGCAAGTCTTAAGGCTATGATTGCAAGAAATCTTTATGGAGTTAAATACTACTACCAATCAATTAAAGATACAGATGATGGTCTTCAAACAGCAATAAAAGTAGTAAAGGACGATAAACTTTATAACAGTCTTATTTCAAATAAGAAGTAATATTTAGTTAAAAGCTAAGAAGTAAAATGTAAAAATTAAGAGGGTTTCCTGAATCAGCGTTTTAATTTTATGAAACAAAGATTCAGTAAATCCTTTCTTCGTTTCAGTAAATTCTTTCTTCGTTTCATTTTACTGCTTCTTATCTTTGAGGTTTCCACCAAAAGAATGCTGAGTTTTGTTTCTTTTTTCCTTCTGGATTTTTCTCCACAAAGACTTTCTCTTGGGTCATTATATTTATCCCTGTATAGTATATTTCGGTTGAAATTGTCATTGGAGTTGGAGTAAAGTCTTGAACTTGCTCCAGCTGATAGCCTAGTTCTTTGGTTTTGTTGGCAAGATTTTTCATATCCTTAATTGTACATGCAGGATGTGAGGAAATGAAGTAAGGAATTAGCTGCTGACGAAGTTTGAATTTCTTATTTAAGGCTTCAAATTTTTGTTTCAATGTAACGAACTGGTCAAATGAAGGTTTTCTCATTAAGTCCAATACGTTTTTTTCTGTGTGTTCGGGTGCAACCTTAAGTCTTCCTGAAACATGGTGCTGGAATAAGGTTTCAAAATATTCATTAGTCCTATATTTCTTTTCTTTTTCTTTATCAATATCAATAAAAAGGTCATAACGAACGCCACTTCCCACAAATGCTTTCTTAATATAAGGTAGTTCTCTAACTTTCTTATATAAGTCAATAAGGGGTTTATGGTCGAAGTTTAGGTTAGGGCAAATTTTAGGGAAAATGCAAGATGGTTTTTTGCAAGTTTTACATATATCAATATTGATTCCCTTCATCCTATACATATTAGCAGAAGGACCACCTAAGTCGCTCAAATAACCTTTGAAATCTGGATCTTTTGAAATAGTGTTTATTTCTTTTAGGATTGAGTTTTCGCTTCTTGATATTATCTGTTTCCCTTGGTGTGATGCAATTGTACAGAAGGAACATCCTCCAAAACATCCTCTATGGATATTTACTGAATACTTAATCATTTCAAAAGCTGGCACCTTACCTCTTTTAAAGTATTTTGGGTGAGGTTGTCTTTCGTAGGGTAGAGCAAATGATTTGTCTAAGTCCTCTGAGCTGAAATTTGGATCAAAAGGGTTAACCACAACATAGTCATCGCCATGCTTTTGAATAAGTCTTTCTCCAATAATCTTATTAGAAGTTGTTTCAATTTGAAGAATAGATCTTGCTTGTTTTTGTTTACTTGTCAAGCATTCATCATAAGATGGGATTTCAATTGTCTCCCAATTCTCGCTTTTTGGAACTTCCTTAGTTAAATAAGCAATCTGATTGATATTAGTAATATCTTTAATCTTCTTACCCTTTTTAAGCTGTTTTGCAATCTCAACAATTATCTTTTCTCCCATTCCATAAACCAATAAATCGGCCTTGCTATCAACAAGAATAGATGGTTTAAGGGTGTCACTCCAATAATCATAATGTGCATTACGTCTCATAGAGGCTTCAATCCCTCCAATAATAATTGGGGTTTCGGGATAAATTTCTTTAAGTATATTAGAATATACGCTTGTTGCATAATCTGGTCTATATCCAGCTTCTCCATTAGGAGTATAGGCGTCATCACTTCTTATTCTTTTGGAAGCGGTATAGTGATTAACCATTGAGTCCATAACTCCCGAACTAACACCAAAGAAAAGACGAGGCTTACCAAGTTTTTTAAAGTCTCTTAGGTCGTCTCGCCAATTGGGCTGAGGAATAATTGCAACCCTAAAGCCTTCTTTTTCCAGGGTCCTTGCAATTACAGCGTGACCAAAGCTTGGGTGGTCAACATATGCATCTCCACTAATAATGATGATGTCCACATAATCCCACCCAAGATAGTCAATTTCCTTTTTTGTTATCGGAAGAAATGCCATTTTATTCTTCAACAATCATTATGTTGTTAAGAAACTCAACACTTTTGTGCATTAGATTAAACATTATTTCGTCCTCTTGAACAAAGTTTACTTCTTTTCGGTATTCTTCAACAAATGATTCAATAACAGGAGAAGATTTTAACCCAGTTTGTTTCTTTCTAAATTCAAGAGCTTGAGCTGCATTAAACAATTCAATTGCAAGAACGCTTTCTGTGTTATTTATAACCTTATATAGTTTTGTTGCTGCGTTTGAACCAAATGAAACGTGGTCTTCTTGTCCTTGTGAAGAGTCAATGGTGTCAACTGATGCTGGTGTGCATAATTGTTTTGATTGAGACACTATTGAAGCTTGGCTATATTGAGGAATCATAAATCCTGAATTTAATCCTGGATTAGCAACTAAGAATGAAGGAAGTTCTCTTTTTCCTCCAATTAATTGGTAAGTTCTTCTTTCAGAAATAGAACCAAGTTCTGCAACCGCAATTGCTAAGAAGTCAAGATTAATAGCAAGAGGTTGTCCGTGGAAGTTGCCTGCTGAAACAATAACATCTAAATCAGGGAAAACAGTAGGGTTATCAGTTACTGAGTTAATTTCAGTTGTAACAACGCTAGCAACCCAACCAATTGCATCCTTTGAAGCTCCATGAACCTGAGGTGCACAACGGAAAGAATAAGGGTCTTGAACATGTTGTTTCTTTTGTTTGATTATCTCACTTCCTTCAAGGAATTCTCTTACATTTATAGCAGTATCTATTTGTCCTTGATGTGGTCTAACCTGATGAACTGGAGCAAAGAAAGGCTCAATTCTTCCGTCAAAAGCATCTAGTGAAACAGACAAGATAAGGTCAGCAAGGAAAGATAGTTTTTGAGCTTTCAATACACTCCAAACAGCATAAGCACTCATAAATTGAGTTCCGTTTAATAATGCTAATCCTTCTTTTGATTGCAATTCAATTGGTTCAAATCCAAATTTCTTATTTATCTCTTCGGCACTATAACGAGCTCCTTGGTAATTTACTTCTCCTAAATTAAGAAGTGGTAAACACATATGAGCCAGTGGAGCTAAGTCACCTGATGCTCCCATTGATCCTTGTTGGTAAACAACTGGATAAATTTCTTCATTAAAGAAAGCAATTAATCTTTCAATAGTATTAAGCTGTGTACCTGAATGCCCATAAGAAAGAGATTGGATTTTGTTCAATAACATAATTCGAACAACCTCTTCTGGAACTTCATCGCCCATACCACAAGCATGAGACATTACTAAATTCTTTTGAAGCTGTGAAAGTTGTTCCTTGCTAATTGAAATATTACATAAAGAACCAAATCCTGTTGTTACTCCATAGATAGGCTCCTTTTCGTTTTCTGTCTTTTGGTTAAGATATTCTCTGCAATTATTTATTCTCTCTTTTGCATCATCTGACAATTCTAATTTCATATTAGAACTTAATATCTTTTCAACATCTTTAAGTGTTAAATGCTTTGTACTAATTTTGTGTGTAGTCATTATTGTATTTGTTTTATTTATTATTTTATTTATCTGATTCAAATAAGTTGCCCATACCATTTCTATCGATATAGTTTTTACCTAAATGTTTATAAGCTAATGCTGTTGCTTCTCTTCCTCTTGAAGTTCTCATTAGAAATCCTTCTTGAATTAGAAATGGTTCATAAACCTCTTCAATTGTTCCTGCTTCTTCTCCAACAGCTGTTGCAATTGTTGTAATGCCAACAGGTCCTCCCTTAAATTTATCAATAATGGCAGAGAGTATTCTATTGTCCATCTCATCCAGACCATGCTTATCAACATTAAGAGCTTTAAGTGCCATTTGAGCAATTTCCATTGTTATGTTACCATCTCCTTTTATTTGTGCAAAATCTCTTACTCTTCTCAAAAGTAGGTTAGCAATACGTGGAGTTCCTCTACTTCTTCTAGCTATTTCAAATGACGCATCATCTTCAATAGGAGAGTTAAGTATGTTTGCAGAACGTTTTATTATTTGGTTAAGTGTGTCGTGATTATAATATTGAAGACGAGAAGTAATTCCAAACCTTGACCTAAGTGGTGCAGTAAGAAGTCCAGAACGAGTTGTTGCACCAATTAAAGTAAAAGGATTGAGAGCAATTTGCACACTTCTTGCATTTGGACCTGATTCAATTAATATATCAATTTTATAATCCTCCATTGCAGAATAAAGATACTCCTCAACAACTGGACTCAAACGATGAATTTCATCAATAAAAAGAACATCATTTTCTTCTAAGTTTGTTAAAATTCCTGCCAATTCACCAGGTTTCTCCAAAACAGGACCAGAGGTCAGTTTGAGATTTACCCCAAGTTCGTTTGCAATAATGTACGAAAGGGTTGTTTTACCCAATCCAGGAGGTCCATGTAAGAGAACATGGTCTAAGCTTTCACCTCTTTCTTTTGTTGCTTGAACAAATATTTTAAGGTTGTCAATAATTTGTGGTTGCCCAACAAAACTATCGAACCTTAAAGGTCTTAGAGCACGTTCAAAGTCTTTTTCATTGTTATTTAATCTTTCAGAATTAGGGTCTAAGTTTTCGTTCATATTAAATAATTAGTAAATAATTTGCATTTTATAGCAACAATACTTATATTTGCCAAATATTAATTTGGTTGATTATAACTGCAAAAGTAGTGATTTTCTAATTTAAGCAGGCAATAAATTTGATTATTAATTTAAAACTTAAATATTACGATGTCTCAAATAATAGTTGGAATAGATTTTTCTAACTCGTCAATGGTTGCTTTAAAGCTTGCTGTAGATATAGCTAATAGGACCGGAGCAGATATTTTATTGGCTTGGGTTGAAACCAAAGAACTAGATAAAGAGCAAGCCCAAAAAGAACTTCATGACCTTGCCACAACCTATACTCCGAAACTTAATGGCAAAAAGATTTCGTATATAGTTTGCAAAGGTAGAGTTTATCAAGCAATGGCTAATTTAGCTAAGACAGAAAAGCCTGATTTGATTGTTATCGGAGCACATGGTAGAGGAGGCTTTGATGAAAAATATGCAGGACAAAATACTTTTAAAATAGTGACCGAGTGCGAAACTCCTGTCCTAATAATTAGAGAAACATTTAATTTTGATAAACATCTTGATAAGATAGTCCTTCCAATTGACTCCTCAAGAGACACAAGACAAAAGGTGCCTTGGACAATTGAATTTGCAAAGATGTTCCCTCAATCTAATATTGCAGTGCTTGGAGTTCAGACAACAAGAGTTCAGACGGTCAGAAATGAAGTTGTAGGTTATGTTAAGAGTGTTGAAACATTCCTAACCAAGCATGGCTTACCACATACCGTAGATTATGTAGATGCAGAAAATA
>DUQY01000327.1 GCA_012837565.1 Bacteroidales bacterium
ACCTCGTGGCCTAAAAACTCTAGGGTACGCGCTACCGCATCACCAATAATGGTCGAGCGCAAATGGCCGACATGCATTTCTTTGGCTAGATTGGGTGAGGATAAATCCACCACGACACGCTGCGCTGGTTGCTGTTGTGCTACGCCAATCTGAGCATCGCTTAAGGCGTTGTCCAGGCGTTGCGCAAGCGCTGCATGGTTTTGGAAGAAGTTTAAAAAGCCAGGGCCGGCAATCGCCACTTCACTGACTTGTGGATCATCAGGTAGCGCTTTAATAAGTAGCTCTGCCAAATCGCGTGGTTTCATTTTCGCCGGTTTTGCCAACATCATGGCGATATTACTGGCGAAATCACCGTGGGTTTTATCCCGCGTGTTTTCCACTTGAATGTTAGGCGTCAGCCCTTCTGGAAGGATGCCGTCGTTGGTCAATTGATTGACTGCGTGCTGAATCAGAGTGCGGATACTGTCTTTCATAATTTCTCTTAACGAAGGCGAATCGCGAATAAGGACTGAATAAACAGTCTATTATCGACGCCCTGCACCTTAGCTTCAAGCGCCAAGCGTGATCGGGCGTGCTTTAAAATAAATCGATGGGGTCAACGTCCAGTGACCAGCGGCTTTGTCGTGCGCTGGCAAGACTTTCTAAATTGCTCGATAAAGGTGTCAGCAGGCGGTGTAATTGTGCGCGACTGCTGGCTTGCACTAACAGTTGCGCCCGATAACGACCGGCGCGGCGCTCCATGGGTGAAGTGATGGGGCCGAGCAGCTCCACACCTTCAAGCTTGAGCTGCTCCAGCAGTTGTTCGGCAATGCTGTAGGCATCTTCTAAAAAGATGTCAGCATACTCGGCTTTTAATGCATCGGCGCGCAGCAACGCCAAATGACTAAAGGGTGGCAAGCCCGTAGCGCGACGCTCACTGAGTGCTTGCTCAGCAAAAGCAAAATACCCTTGCTCGCTCAGCTGGACTAATAAGGGATGATCAGCCAATTGGCTTTGAATAATCACTCGGCCCGGCTCTCCGGCGCGTCCAGCGCGCCCGGCCACTTGCATAATCAACTGCGCCATACGCTCGCTGGCGCGAAAATCTGCAGAAAATAAACCACCGTCAGCATTTAAAATCGCCACCAAGGTCACCCGAGGGAAATGATGCCCTTTGGCGAGCATCTGCGTGCCAACCATAATGCACGGCTCGCCGCTGCCAATGGTGGTGAGCAAAGCATCCATCGAGCCTTTGCGGGTCGTGCTGTCGCGGTCAATGCGCAGCACCGGCGTATCAGGAAATAAAATCTGTAAGCGTTCTTCTGCGCGTTCAGTACCGGCGCCAATCGGGCGTAAATCGACTTTATTACAGCTGGGGCAGTTGTGCGGGCGTGCTTCAGTATGGCCGCAGTGATGGCAGCGCAATTCGTTATAACGCTGGTGAAAGGTTAAGCGCGCATCACATTCGCTGCACTGGCTCATCCAGCCGCAGTCGTTGCACATCAAGACTGGGGCAAAGCCACGGCGATTGAGGAAGACTAAAACTTGTTGCCC
>DUQY01000261.1 GCA_012837565.1 Bacteroidales bacterium
AAAGACACTCCGAAGTAAGTGAAGTTACTCAATGGAAAACTCCGCAAGATATAGACAATTACTTAGCATCATTTAAGCAACATAGTTTGAGGAATCCTATAGTTGAACAAGTTGTAACAGAAACACTACGTACAGTTCGAGATATATGGCTTCATTATGGCGATGATGAGAAAAGGTTCTTTGACGAAATACATGTGGAAATTGGCAGAGACATGAAAAACTCTGCTGACAAACGAAAAGTAATATCAAGCCGCAATAGAGAAAATGAACGAACCAATCAACGCATAAAAGAGTTGTTACAAGAACTGAAAGACCAATATCCAGATCAAGATATTCGACCCTATTCTCCAAGTCATCAAGAAATATTGAAAATTTATGAAGAGGGGGTTTATCAAAATCCAAATGCATCTAATGCTATTTTAAATGACTTCGAAGTAACGAAGATTCGTAATTCAAGAACACTGAGCAAGAATGATATTACTCGCTATAAACTATGGTTAGAACAGGGATACTTATCACCATATACTGGAAGAGTTATTCCTTTAAGCAGACTCTTTTCAGAGGATTACCAAATAGAACATATCATTCCTCAAACTCGTTTCTTTGACAACTCTTTGGGCAATAAGGTTATTTGCGAAAGCGAAATAAACCCCTCTCCTTACAAAGGTAACCAAACAGCTTTTGAGTTTATTAAAAACATGGGTGGCTCTATTGTTCAATTGAGCAATGGTAGAGGACCTATGGAGATATTTAAATTGAGCGAATATGAGAACCATTGCAAAAACTATTTTAAACGGAATAATAGAAAGTTAGAGTATTTGTTAGCTGAAGATGTTCCAGAAAGATTTACAGAGCGCCAGATGAATGATACGCGCTACATAAGTAAATTTGTAAAAGGATTGCTCAGTAATATAGTGCGCGATGAAAATGAAAAAGAGGCAACTGCAAAATCTCTTCTAACTATGCCTGGTGCAATTACGGCGAAGTTGAAGCAAGATTGGGGATTAAACGATAAATGGAATGAACTGATTGCTCCACGTTTTAAACGTCTCAATGAAATGACAAACTCTCAAGATTTTGGTTATTGGGATAATAATATTAATGCTTTTAGAACACAAGTGACAGATGAAATAGAAAAAACAGGTTTTAATAAAAAGCGTATTGACCATCGTCATCATGCAATGGATGCACTTGTTATTGCTTGTTGTACTCGCAGTCATGCACAATACTTAAATACACTTAGTGCAGGGAAAGATAAGTTTGATTTGCGAGATAAACTATTGGTAAAAAATGATCATGGACATTATACTAAAAGCTTTCAACTACCATGGGCAAGTTTCCCTGTTGATGCAAAGGATTCTCTTGAAAGAGCAATTATAAGTTTTAAACAAAACGCGCGTGTCATAAACAAGGCTAATAATAAAACATGGCAATGGGTGCAAAAAAAGAATGGAGACTTCAAGAAGGAATTGGTAATGCAAACTAAGGGTGATAGTTGGGCAATAAGAAAACCATTGCATAAAGAAACACTTTATGGAGCAGTGCAAATTAAGCGTATAAGAAAAGGAGAGTTCACATTAAATAGTTATTTAGATAAACCAGAATTCATTGTTGATAAGCTAATTCAAAAGAAGGTGAATTACTTGCATGGTGTCTTTCTTAGTGATTTAAATAAAATCAAAAAACACTTAAGAGAGCATCCTTTAAAAATAAATGGGGAAGCAATAGATAAAATAAAAGTATATGAATGGACAAAGGGTGCGACTGCCACTCGCACTCCTTTATCCATTAATTTTACTAGAAAGCAATTAGATTCTATAACAGATAGTGGAATTCAGAAAATACTTAATAACCATCTTAAGAACTATCTTGATGAAAATGGAGAAGAACAATTTAATTTAGCGTTTAGTCCTGAGGGAATTGAAGATATGAATGCTAATATAGTAGCTTTAAACAATGGGAGAAAACACCAGCCAATTTATAAAGTCCGTATATATCAAGAAGGAACTAAGTTTTCTGTTTCGGATAATAAAAACAGTCCAAAATCAACTCAGTATGTTACTGCCGCAGAAGGTACCAACCTCTTTTTTTCAGTTTACTTTGATGATGATAAGCAAAAGAGAGTTTTTGAAACTATTCCTTTTAATGAGGTAGTGGAACATCAAAAGCAACGTGCAGTTTTATCCAAAGATGCACTGAAAGAAGAACCTTTAATTCCAATCAAACCTGAACTTGGAAGATTCCTTTTCTCTCTATCTCCAAATGATCTTGTATTTGTACCAACAGATGAAGAAATATCTCATCCTAATTCAGTAAATATTAATAACTTGACAAAAGAGCAAATAAAAAGAATTTATACTGTTAACGATTTTACTGGACCAACAATATATTTCACACCAAACCCCTTAGCAAAAAATATAATTGCAAAGGAAGTTGATTTAAGGAAAAATGAAAAAAATGGGAAGTTAAAAGGTTCTTTTGATACTAAAACTGCAAGTTTTGAGTCTATTCAGATAAAAGATTGCTGTTGGAAATTAGAAGTTGATCGATTAGGAAATGTAATAAATATGATAAGATGATATAATATGATTAAGAAAACCCTCTACTTTGGCAATCCAGCTTATCTGTCACTCAAAAATAGTCAGTTGTTAATCCGTTTGCCTGAAGTAGAGAAAAATGATTCGTTGTCAGAGAGCTTCAAGTCCCGAGCTGTGAAAGTTATTCCTATTGAAGATATAGGAGTAGTTGTGTTAGACAATAAACAGATAACACTTACGCATGGACTGATGGAGAAACTGTTGGAGAACAACTGTGCATTAATTACTTGCAACAGTAAAAGGATGCCTTACGGGTTGATGCTTCCACTTGCTTACAACACTACTCAAACAGAGCGATATCGAAATCAAATTGAAGCTTCGCTTCCATTGAAAAAACAGCTTTGGCAGCAGACAGTAGAAGCGAAAATAAATAATCAAGCGCATGTATTATCTACCACCACAGGGTCTGTTGTGAAGAACATGCACAAATGGCGAAGTGATGTGAAAAGTGGAGACCCTGATAACTATGAAGCACGTGCAGCAGTCTATTATTGGGCAAATCTTTTTCCAAGCATTGATGGTTTTGTTCGCAGTAGGGAAGGAGTACCTCCAAATAATTTACTCAATTATGGTTATGCTGTTTTGCGTGCAGTTGTCGCTCGGTCGTTGGTAGCAAGTGGTTTACTGCCCACATTGGGTATTCATCATCGCAGTAAGTATAATGCTTATTGCTTGGCCGATGATATTATGGAACCTTATCGCCCCTTTGTGGATAACTTGGTAATTGAAATAATGCAAAGTTCTTCGGATATATCTGAAATAACCAAAGAACACAAGAGTGAATTGTTGAATATTCCAGTTTTGGATGTAATAATCAATAACAAGAGAAGTCCGTTGATGGTGGCAATGCAACAAACAACTGCATCTTTGGCGCAATGCTTTATGGGAGAGGTTAGAAAAATTAAATATCCTTCATTCGACTAACTATGCAACGGTTTAATCAATATAGGATTATGTGGGTACTTGTACTTTTTGATTTACCAACTGAAACAAAGAAAGAGAGGAAAAACTATTCAATCTTTCGTAAAAAACTTCTGAATGATGGTTTCACCATGTTTCAGTTTTCTATATATTTGCGACATTGCGCCAGCAGGGAGAATGCTCAAGTGCATATAAATAGAGTGAAAAACAATCTTCCACCCAATGGTCATATTGGCATTTTGTGCATTACCGACAAACAGTTTGGAAATATGGAGATGTTTATTGGTAAAAAAGAAGAAGAAGTGAAAACACCATATCAACAATTAGAGCTGTTCTAAATTATCATTGCTTTACCAATAGTGTGATAGAACAAAAAATCCCGCACACTGTGCGGGATTTTCTACTTGAAACAACTTCATTTTTGAATCCTAATCACTTTGATATTCAACTGTCAATTAGCACTATATGTACA
>DUQY01000318.1 GCA_012837565.1 Bacteroidales bacterium
TCCTTCCTCCCGTTTTGCTTGCATCAGTACGTTACTGTCGTAAAGAAAATTCTGATGAATATCATCTTTTTCAGAAATTATCTAATGAAGTTCCCGAAACTGGTTCCGGTTGGTTTAAAAACATCGACGAAGTTTTTGCTGATTATCCCGTGTTGAAAGACGATGAACTTTACAATACTGCAATTGAAAACACTGTGCACATCTCAGATCTTTGCAACTGTCGCATACCAAAACCTGGTCGAACCTTGCCTTTACCAAAACTGGGTTCTGGACAGAAGAGTGCTGTTTCTTGGTTTAGGATGCTTGTAGATCAAGGCCTTGCAGCTCGCTACGAAACTGTTACGCAAGAGATCCAAATTCGTGCTGAATATGAAACTGATTTGCTAGAAAAAGATGGACGAATACCCGAGTTACTAATAGTGTCTGACTACGTTTCATGGGCACGGGCGCAGGGGATTCTCCTAGGGCCGGGGCGCGGTGCTGTTCCTTGTTCGGTGTTAATGTATGCGCTTGGAATAACTGAAATAGACCCAATCGAAAACGGGTTGTTTTCCGAGAGTGCTTTTCCTTCAGAAGGAAAATCTTTTACTGTATTTATAGATGTCTCCCAGAATCGGTATGATGAACTAATCGGGTATATTCGTACGAAATGGGGGAATGAAAACACGGTGTATCAAATTACATATAGTACTGTAGGGGCTCTTTCAGGGGCTAAATCACAAACATATAAATTTTGCAAGGAAATTGGAATACCTACAGAAGAGTTGTTTTTATATGAACAAAAAAATAACAAACGATTTATGGATGAAAATATTTGCGATTTTTTGAAAAAATTAGAAAAAACAAATCCCAGGTTAACAGAGCATCGGAGTATACTGCAGGAGGTCAACAGTGTGCGGGTGCCGGATCGAGATCGCATTTTGACAAAAGGAATTGTTATTTCGGCATTACCTTTGCTCGAACAAATACCTCTAACCCGAACAAGCGCATCATTTGATATGGTTTCCCAGTTTGATTGTTTCTCTCTTAAGGGAACAGGTCCTGTTCGGTTTGATATTTTTGGTCTTGAATGTCTTTCAGATCTGCAGGTGATCCAGGATAAAATACGAAATCGTGGTGAATTATTTAGCAGATTCTCTGTGTATGATATTAAAAACGATGACCAAGCAACGTATGCTCTTTTAGGTGAAGGACGCACCGATGGTGTGTTTGAGCTGGAGAGAAAAGAAGATCAATCGTACTTGCGAAAACTGCTTCCACAGAATCTCGAAGAATTGACGATGCTCAAGACTCTTTTGGGAATAAACCAGAAGAAATATCTTGAAGAATTAATTGCCCGTAAAACGAAAACTATACCCTCGATTGGACCTGATAAAACGCTCGCCGATATTCTAGCCGGTACCTACGGTATGATTATTTACCATGAACAGGTAATTGAAATACTCCACCGAATGACGGGCTGCGATTTTCTCACCGCAGAAAGGGTTCGGCGAGATCTCGGTAAGAAGAAAGCTGAGCGGATTGAAGAATTGACTATCTGGTTTAGGGAGGAAGCAGTTAAAAATGGATATGCTGAGACAATTATTGAAAAAGTTTTTGAATCCCTGATGCAAGTTATTGTTCATACTTTCTTAAAGGCTCACTTTCTTTCTTATACGCTACTTAGTTATAGGATGGCTTATTTGAAAGTACATTTTCCAGAAGAGTTTGACTCTAAACGAGTGAATTGAGGCTCTTCTAGGAGCGATTTCCAAGCTCGTTTAATCTTCCTCGTAAAAGGACAAGCCTGTTTCCCAGCTCATTTACTTGCGCAAGACTCGACATGATTTTTGACTGCATGTATACATCGGCTAAAATACCGTCGAAGAGAAAGTCTGCGAGAGTTGCGAAGGTTGCCGTATTCATAGAAAAATCTGTTGGAGTTACAACATCTTTTAGTTCTCTTTGTAAGTCCTGTAAAAGAGAATTAATACGGTTCATTATAGTGCTTGCGGATCTAAGTTTGTTGTGTTTTATCAGGTCTGTTGCCTATTTCAGTCAAACCTGCCA
>DUQY01000262.1 GCA_012837565.1 Bacteroidales bacterium
AAACTAAGGAATATAAAGGGATTTCTTTAACAGAAGATGAATGGGAAAAATTACTGGTAACTAGTAAGTAAAATTATAGAAAAAAAACTTTGGTCTTCCTTTATGAGTAGTTTGATGTATTACAATACAACTGTCTATATTAGGAGAATCATAACTGTTTTCTGTAAACACTGTTGTATACCCTGTATCAAACATCAAAGTATCTTTAACCCCATCTACTATAATTGGTAAATAAATCCCATTATTCTTATAAATAAACTTTTGCTTAGAATTATAAAATATAACTTCTTTTTTAGAACTTATCCTATTTATCTTATCAACATACTTTATTATTTCACAAGAGGAAAAGAAGAGGACTAGGAAGATACATATTGAATAGAGCTTTATAGATATTCTAAGATGATATTTATTATATACTTTATTCATTGGTTTTCTTTTTTAATAATTTAATATTCCTGATTTTGGCAGTATTCCAAAATGTACTTATTGTTTTTTCAGATTTGAAATGCAAACATAAAATATGTTTTGTCAAAAACACCAAAAAATTTGTTTTTTTAAAAATGATATTGTATATTTGCAACATAAAAATGTTTAACTTAATTTTAAAACAAAATGAGAAAATATTTAGTCACTTTACTCTTTTTGAGTATTGCATTTGTTCTTTCATCATGTAGTGACAATGATTTATTTGATGAACAAAATCAACAACAAACAATTAATACCAATTCAAAAGAAAGGATTTATGAGATTGATTACTCATTACCAGAAATGATTAATCAGGCTTTTATTACTTCAATCATTAAAATTGAATTAGAAAACTTAGAGGCCTCAGATGATAATGTTGTAATCTACTTTAATCAAGATAATAATCTTGTATTTAGCAGAACAGAAATATTAAACTTTTCAAAGGAAGAAGTCCTTAATCCTTCTATAAAAACCGACAATAAAGACGCCTATTATGGATGGGTTGAAGATAGAATAGAGGAAGGATGGATAGTAACTGGATATTATGATAAAGATACCGGATATTACTATGGTTACACACAAAAGAAACCAAAGCCATAAAAGCAATAGGATCTATTAAACTTAATTAAAAAAATAGCAGGTAAGAATCTTACCTGCTATTTTTATTTCTTTTGTATAACATTTCTATTTAGTAGATTAAATACCTTAATTAAAAAACGTCTTTAATTCTACCAAATAATTCTTGTGCCACATTTAGGATTTCCTAATTGTCCTGCTTCTGTAATTATACATTCTTTTCCTCCGTTCTTAACAAAATGAAGGGCGGCTCTTATCTTTGGTGCCATTGAACCTTCTGCAAATTGTCCTTGAGAGAGTAGGTCTTCTGCTTCTTTTATGGTTAGAGAGTCTAAGGCAAGCTCGCCTGGTTGACGGAAGTTAATATATACTTTTGGAACATCAGTTAGGATATAGAACTCATCGGCTCCTATCTCAACTGCAACAAGTGATGATGCAAGGTCTTTATCTATTACTGCTTCTACTCCTTTTATTCCGTTTTCTTCAATAACCGGGATGCCTCCACCTCCAACTGTTACCACTACATATCCTTCAAGTGCCAATTCTTTTACTAATTCAATATTGGTTATCTTGATTGGCTTTGGTGATGCTACTACTTTTCTATACTTATCGCTCTTTGAGTCCTTAGCATAAGTTGCTCCTGTTTCTTTTGCAAAAGCATCTGCTTCTTCTTTTGAATAATAAGGTCCTACTGGTTTTACTGGGCTTTGGAATGCTGGGTCTGTTTTATCTACAACAACTTGGGTTAGTAGAGTTAGTACTCCTCTTGTTATATTTTCTCTTGCAAAAACATTTCTAAATCCTTGTTCTATTAAGTAACCGATTGAACCTTGTGTTTCTGCAACACAAAAGTCCATTGGCATTGCTTCTATACTGAATTTCTTCTTTCCTGCTTCGTGTTGAAGAAGTACATTTCCTACTTGGGGACCATTACCATGTCCTATTACAATATTATAATCTTGTTTTAAGAGGTTGGTTAAGCTATCACAGGTTTCTGTTACGTTTCTTATCTGATCTTGATATGTTCCTCTTTGTCCACTCTTCAAAAGAGCGTTACCTCCAAAGGCAATTACGGCTAATTTCTTCATATTTATATTATTAGATTTTAATTGTTTTATGGTATTAAGTCGCAAAGGTATAAAAAGAATTTAAAGCTATAAGCATTGGATTAAAATAAAATCATATATATATCGTTTTAGATATTCTAAGAACATTGTTAATGAAAAAAAGCTTTAGTTTCTACTTCGACATTTTAAGTATTCTTGTCTTGATTGCGGGCATTGTTCTTTCAAGGTTTTTGATGAACCTAGGAATGGGTATGCTTGTGTTTAGGCTTTTCTTTATAGGCTCCTTTAAAGATAAATTTGAGAATATAAAAAGCCAAAAAGCTATACTTATTACTATACTTAGTTTCTTTATTCTGCATTTGCTTGGGCTTCTCTGGACTGATAACATAAGGTTTGGCTTAGATGAAATTGTCAGAAAGATTGCTTTTCTTATTATTCCGATAACTATACTTGCAATATCTCCACTACCTAAACAAACTCTGAAATATGCCTTTTGGGGTTTTGTTCTTGCAATTTTTGTTGGCACTGTTTGGGGTTCTATTGTTTATTTCTCTGACCCTTACGTTGATATTCGAAATCTAATTAAATCAACCTCACATATAAGATTTTCATTAAGTCTTGCCTTTGCCATATTAGTTCTTCTTAAGGTAAATATTGTTGATAGGAAAAGACTTAAACTTGTTTTTAGGATAGGGGGTTATATTCTTTCTCTTTGGTTTTTGTTTTACCTTATCCTAACCCAAGCTATTACTGGCATTGTTATACTTAGCATATTCCTACTATTCTATATCCCTTATTATTCCATTAAAAACAAACAAAGGAAGTCAACTATACTTGTTTTCACAATATATTTCGTCTCTATTCTTGTGTCTTTCGTTTGGGTAAGCAAAGAATATAATTTCTATTTCACCCCTAATAAGATATACGAGAATAAGCTTGTGGAAAAGACTCCTGATGGTGGTTCCTATATTCATTTTATAGGAAATAAGCATATTGAAAATGGGAACTATCTTTACTTGTATTATTGTAAGCAAGAGGTGAACCAAGAATGGGAAAAGAGAACAGGACTTGAGGCAGAAGAGTATGCAGATGTTATTGTTAGGTATATGAATTCCGTTTCGCCTTATAAGGATGGGAAAAGGTTTAGAGAGCTAACGGATAATGATATTGAGAATATTAAAAACCAAATAGGAAATAAGGCTTATACCGAAAAACTATCTCTTAGACCAAGACTTTATAGCATCTTCTTGCAAATTAACTCCTATCAAGTTAATGGTAGTGTTAGGGGCTCTTCTGAGATGCAAAGGCTTGAGCTTTGGAGAAATGCCTTAGCCTTAATACAAGATAATTTCTTTATTGGCTCAGGAACAGGTGACATTGTAGATGATTTTGGTGATAAGTTATGTCAAAGAGAATCTGAGCTCTCAGGCACTTCTCTTAAAGCTCATAACCAATACCTATATGTTTTTGCAAGCTTTGGCTTACTTGGGTTCTTATTATTCGTTTTTTGGCTAATCTATCCTCCTTTTAAGTTAGGCTTATTCGATAACTACATCTACATTGTCTTCTTCTATATCATAGCAATCTCAATGATTACCGAAGATACCTTAGATAATTTAGCAGGGATTATGTTCTTCATCTTCATTAATTCAATTCTGCTCTTCAATTCCAAAACAATCAAAGCCTTTCTCCCTAAAAAGAATTTGCGTTAGTTAGATTTTAATAATTAGAAACATTCTTCTATCTTTGCATCTACAAAACAATTAAATAATCTTTGATTATGAAAAGAATTATTATTACTCTTATTATATGTATTAGCACA
>DUQY01000263.1 GCA_012837565.1 Bacteroidales bacterium
ATAATAAAGGAGTAAAACTATTAACTAAAACTCTTAATGGGAATAAGGGCATGCAGACAATAGAACTTATAAATCTTAAGTCTGGGTCATATTATTATACTGTTTCAGATAGCAAGAATGTAGTTAAATCCGATAAAATAATAATTGTCAATTAACAATTTTAATGATAGCAGGTGATTTAATAAATACATTTATTAGACACCTGCTATTTTCTTATTTTATTACATTTAAAACACATAATATTTATGAAAAAGAGTTTAATAAAACAAATGTTACTTATATCAATAGGTTTATTTATGTATTCTAATGCTTATTCTCAAGAAGTAAATATGAATAGATGGATAGAAATTGTTTTTATGGAAGATTGGAGGGATTCCGAATTTACAAGAGTAATATATTTAGATTTTGTTGGAGATTCTGCAAATACAAAAATAAAGGTTGAATCTGGATGGTATGAAAGGACAAAAACAATTGGAGAAGATTGGGGGTGGATAGATACAGAATTTTTTTTGGGAGCAGACACAATGAGAATATATGGTAATGTCAAAAAGTTAGAAACTATCAACCATTACAAAATTAAGATAGTAAATCTCGACAATAATTCTGAAGTAACACAATTACTTATTTATGGAGGAGGTGTTTCCAAACTTGAAATAAATGATTGTGATAAACTCGAAGCCTTGTCGTGTACAAATTGTAGATTTGATTCTATCAATTTATCTAATTTTACAGAATTGAAACATCTATGTTTAGATTGGAATCCTAATCTTTTAAATCTTGATTTAAGTTATCAGACAAAATTGGAATACCTTTATATTACCGGTACTCGTTTTGCAAGCATTGATATCAGTCATTTAAATAAATTAAAAGTTTTGTATAGCAATAATTCATATTTAACAAGTCTTGATTTAAGAGGACTTTCTGAATTAAATACTATTCAGTGCTTCGACACTAAAATCTCAACTGCTGGTTATGATTCAATATTTTGTGCTCTTCCAGAACGATCTGGTATTGGAAATGATTATGGAGTATTTATTCTTTATCTTAAAAATTATCCTTCCACTTACAATACTGTAATGGCTACGAACTCACAAAATGCTATTTCTAAAGGGTGGTATGTATTAGATAGAGACTATCAATATATGCCTCCAACCACTGGAACATTTGATTGTAGTTTAATTGGGATTGATAATATTGAATTGGATATTATTGAAGCTAAAATTTATCCTAATCCTGCCATTGATAATCTAAGTATTGAAACAAAGGAAGTAGTTCATAGGCTTGAAATTTATGATGCTTTAGGGAGAAAGGTCGTTTCCAAAATCCCTAACCAAAATAACTTCTCCATTGATATATCCAATCTTGAACAAGGAATATATATTCTAAAGCTCCAAACCAAAGAAGGAATTGGAAGTTACAAGATAGTGAAGAACTAAGTCCAAAGAAAAATATTAAGTTTATATATTATTATCTTGCAGTCTCTACCTTGCCTGTTTGGTGGTTAAATTCACTTCCTCTTAGGGAATGGGGTATGGAAAATACTACTATCATTGCTATAAATCCTATTATGGCTGTGTAGCGTAGGGTCTTTTTCTTTAGGAATGGCAAATTGGTTAGTAGTATAATAAGTGCTATGAGTACTTTGTTATCGGTTAGGTCGTAACCAAGTGGAAAGCCAGACCAATAAACTCCAAAGGCATATTTCTGAACTATTGGACCAAATATAAATCCTCCTATAATAAGGGTTATTATAGTTAGAAGTACATAACGTCCTATGTTTTTCTTGTTTCCTAATGCTAGTATTAGTCCATAGCTTGCAAATAGCATGGAAGTGAACATAAAGATTATATGTGGTATTAATACTCCTGCTGGAACATCGCCCTTGAATCTTAGTATTAAGGGGTCGGACTGGTATAGTGTTTCTTGTCCTATGGCTATATAATATTCCAACTTGCCTGCTGGTGGTTGTATGGGTAGGTTGGCTATAAGGTTTTGACCGTTGTTCTCAAATTCTATGGTCTGAAATTCTTCATTTTGGTTATATTTCCTATATATTAATTGTGCTTTGAGTTCTGGCTGGGCAATGTTTAGGGTTATGGTGTTGTTGGTGGATGTTGCCGAGCGGGGAAAAGATAGTTTGTAGTCTTTGTTATTGATGTTTATTGAAGTTCTCTTGGGGTTAGTTGGACCTGTTTTGCGCTGGTATATGCTTGTTGTTAGGGTTAGAATTATAGCAAGAACCCAAAATATTACAATTGTCGATTTTCTCATTCTAAGATTAGTTTTAAAGCTTAATTTTTAATTCTTTTGTTTTACCGTCTCTTTTGATTTTAGCATTAATGGTTGTGCCTGGCTCAAGTTTTCCGAGTATTTCCATATAAGAATAAATATCTTTTACCTTTTTGCCATTTAGTTCAATAATTATATCACCGTTCATCATCCCTGCTTTGTCTGCTGGCTTACCTCTTGATACCACCTCTGCCTTCATTCCTTCGGCTGTACTGCCAGTAACATCGGGCATAAGCCCTAGGGTTACTTTCATTGACGCCATGCTACCACGATTCTTTGGTTCTTTAACCTTTCTGAATTTTAGTTTTCCTTTCCTATTTCCAACTTCCTTTGCAATATCATAAGTATATGAAGAAAGGAGTTCAATACCTTTATAGTTTAACTTATCTGGAGTATCGTTTGGTGTGTGATAGGTTGAATCGGCTCCTGTTGTGAAATAGAAAACAGGGATGTATTTTGCATAAAAAGAAGCATGGTCAGAAGGAGCTACTCCACTTTTAGAAAGAGTAATATTCAAATTATATTGATCGGAATATCTTTTTATAATCTGTTTAGATTTATTTGATGTCTTAGAACCTCCAACTGTGAGCTTATTATTCTGTAGTTTACCAACCATATCGAAGTTAAGCATTCCTACAATTTTATTTATTTCAAAAGGGAGTCCCTCAAGAAACTGCTTAGAGCCAATTAGTCCCTTTTCTTCACAAGCAAAAGCAATAAAGATTATACTTCTCTTGGTTGGACTAATGGAAAACTTTCTTGCCAAGTCAAGCATGAGGGCAACTCCTGAGGCATTATCGTCTGCTCCATAATGAACGCCTTCTTCTTTAGACATAGAACCACTCATCATCCCTCCAAGTCCTAAATGATCAAGGTGAGCTCCAATAACTATATATTCGTTTTTTAGGATTGGGTCTATCCCTTCAATAAGTCCTACAACATTTCTTGTGATTTCTGCCTTAGGACCTGCTTGTTTGCTATTTGTTGCAATTGATCGCATATCCTTAAAAACTACTTCTTGGTAATAAGTGGTAAACAGAGGTTTTATATTAAATTCTTTGAAAACACCTGCAACAAACTCTACGGCTAATGTATCTCCATTTGTTGCTGGATACCTACCTTGCAATTGGTCGGAAGCTAAATAATAGACTGCATTTTCTATATCAAATTCTTTGTTCTGTGAAAACAAATTAACAGACAAGAATATGAATAGTATTATAAAAAGGTTTTTCATATTAAGTATAATTAATAATTGCTTTGAAATAAATGTTGAGATAATAGATTAAAAGAATTAATCGTCACGAGGCTGGATAATCATTCCCCATTTTCTTTTCATGGCACTCTTATCCAATACTTTGATTTCTTCTATTGCATACCTCCCATTAGGATGAATTCCAATTACATCTATTATTCCGTCGTGTTTCTTGAGAATAACAGAATTTAATGAGTAGTTGTTTTTCCTCTTCCATTCGTGGGTAAATTTCTCTTCAGGATTTGTTGGCTTGTAGTTTGGACAATCCCAAATATGAACTTCCGTTTGGAATAGTTCTTTCCAACGATTGCCAGTATAAGACCAAACTCTAATTACATTAAGGTTTGAATAATCTCTATTAACTGACATAAAAGATATCTCATCTCCCCCATCTCCGTCAAGGTCTCCCTCATTTTTTAGGAAGAAAACACCTAAGTCTCCCATTAAGTTTAGGGGTGTTATATCAGAGTTGTCGGAATATAGTTGTGTTGCACTTTCATATAACATTTCATCAAAACCATCTCCATCCCAATCGCCTCTTATAACAAATCTAGTGCTTTCATTCTTATTCCACTGCCAAGATGCTGGGTCAGCTGTTGTTTTAACAATGTCTGTCCATGGTTTAATTTTATCCTCACCCTCATCTATTTGAGCAAATGATTTGGTTGTAAAGAAACACATCGTTAGGATTATTACAGTGGTAAATAAATATATTCTTTTCATATCAATTAATAATATTTGTTCTTTTATATTACTTCTTCGTATCTAAGGTTTTCAATTATATAAGCTTGTCTTTCAGGTGTATTATCTCCCATAAAGAATGATAGAACTTCTTTTATTCCACTTTCTTTATTTAGAATAACAGGGTCTAATCTAATATCCTTTCCTATGAAGAACCTAAACTCATCAGGAGATATCTCACCTAATCCCTTAAAACGAGTTATCTCTGGATTTGTTCCAAGTTTAGACATAGCGTTTTGCTTTTCTTCTTCAGAATAACAATATATGGTTTTTTGTTTATTTCTTACCCTAAAAAGAGGCGTTTGAAGAATATAAACATGTCCTGCTTTTACCATTTCAGGGAAGAACTGCAAAAAGAATGTCATTAATAACATCCTTATATGCATTCCATCCACGTCGGCATCTGTTGCAATTACAATATTATTATATCGTAAATTATCAAGATCTTCCTCAATATTTAGGGCTGATTGCAATAGGTTAAACTCTTCATTCTTATAAACAATCTCTTTGGACTCTCCATAACTATTAAGAGGCTTACCTCTTAGAGAAAAAACAGCTTGCGTATTTACATCTCTTGACTTTGTTATAGAACCAGATGCAGAATCACCTTCAGTAATAAAAAGGGTTGACTCTAATTTTCTATCGTCTTTTGTATTATAATGTATTCTACAATCTCTTAGCTTCTTGTTATGTAAGCTTGTTTTCTTCGCACTATCCTTAGCAATCTTCTTTATGCTTGCTATAGCTTTTCTTTCCTTTTCACTTTGAACAATCTTATTTAAAAGACTATCTGCTGTGTCAGGGTTTTTATAGAAGTAGTTATCAACATTAAGTTTTACCGCATCATTAATAAAAAGTCTTACCGTTTGCCCCTTTCCGTTAGGTTCCATATTTATTGAACCAAGCTTAGTTTTAGTTTGAGATTCAAATATAGGTTCTTGTATTCTTAAACTAATAGCACATATTATTCCACTACGAATATCAGAAGGCTCATAGTCTTTCTTATAGAATTCCCTACATACTTTTGTTAGAGATTCTCTGAAGGCTTGTTGGTGAGTTCCTCCTTGAGATGTATGTTGCCCGTTAACAAACGAATAATACTCTTCACCATAAGCTTTGTCGGAGTGTGTGAATGCAAACTCAAAGTTCTCTTCTCTAATATGAATGATTGGATATATGATATCGGTATCAATATTGTTTTCCAGCAAATCAAACAAACCATTCTTTGAAACGTACTTTTTTCTGTTATATGTTATAACAAGCCCCCTATTCAAGTAGGCATAGTTCCAAATCATTTTTTCAATATACTCATCAAGGAAAAAGAAGTTTCCGAAAAGCTCTTTATCAGGAATAAACTCTATAATTGTTCCATCTTGAAGGTCTGAACTCTCTATTTTAGTGTCAGAGGATAGAACTCCTTTTGAAAACTCAGCTATCTTGGTTTTATTTTCTCTTATCGATTGGGTGTAAAAGTATTCAGAAAGAGCATTAACTGCCTTTGTCCCTACCCCATTCATTCCTACTGATTTTTGGAAAGAAACAGAATCGTAC
>DUQY01000264.1 GCA_012837565.1 Bacteroidales bacterium
ATATTAAATAAGTCACTACAATTGGCAGTTGAAGCATACCTTCAAGGCGAAAAGGATACAATAAAACTGATTGAAATAATTAAGAACAGCATCACAACAATGCCATTGGCAGAAATTGATTATGTGAGCATATATGCCTACCCTACCCTGTCAGAAATAAAAACAATAAACCAAACCGCTATAGCTGCAGTGGCAGTTAAGTTTGGCAAAACAAGATTGATTGATAACGTTATCATAGAAAAAAGAAAATAAAACATGTTACTACATATGCTCAAAGCAAAGCTTCATAGATGCACAGTCACAGAAGCGAATATTAATTACACTGGCAGTATTACAATCGATTCATATCTATTGAAAGAATCGGGAATACTCCCTTTGGAGAAAGTGCAAGTGGTGAATATTAATAATGGCGAACGATTTGAAACTTACGTAATAGAAGGAGAAGCAGACAGCGGTGTGATTTGTCTTAATGGAGCGGCTGCACGATTGGTATTACCTGGAGACAAAGTCATTATAATGGCTTATGGCTTATATTCACAAGAAGAAGCTGAAAACATAACCCCTCCTGTATTTGTTTTAAACGAGAGTAATGAAATAGAACAAAGGCTATGATTCAAATTGCAATAACAGCTGGTGGAACAGAAGAACCAATAGATGGTATTAGAAAAATAACCAACATGAGTTCTGGTTCATTGGGATGGCATTGCTTAGAAGCAACTCTTGAAAGGATGCATGAGAAGGGCATCTCTGATTTTCTCATTCATTATATCAAGACTCCAAGAGCTATTACTAAAGCCTTGAAAGAGAAAAATAAGCGCTTTGTAAATTTTATAAACGTTACTAACACTCAGAGCGTTTACGATAGTATAGAACTATTGATGAACAGGGAGAAAATTGATATCTTCATTCATGCAATGGCAATATCTGATTTTGCTTACACATATTCTGCTCCAATAGTTGATTTGTCAGAAGAGCTGCATAAGGCATTTAGTGAAAACATAGATATTTCGAAAAAAGAGATTGAGACTATACTTACAAATCCTAAATCGAAATATAATAAAGAAGGGAAAGTATCATCTCAAAAAGAGATTATAATGGGATTCAAAACAACTCCTAAAGTAATTTCATTAATCAAAAAGATGAATATAGATTCATTTTTAGTTGGATTTAAACTGATAAAACTTGATGGGGCTGAAAGAGAAGCTAAATTGATAGAAGAAGCTGAAAAGCTGAGAGTCACCAACCAATGCGATGCGGTTTTCGCAAATGAATCTTCTGACTTGTCTGTAGAAAATCATTCAGGACTTCTACTTCACAACGGAGAAGTAATTGCACGACCCATAGGTAAAAGGCAAATTGCTGAAAGCATAGTGAATTTAGCTATAAAGGAAGCTTTAAAATAGGAAGGATATGAAAAATATAGTTATTGGTGTTTGTGGTGGCATAGCCTGTTACAAAACTGTTGAAATTGTTAATCAGTTAAAGAAAGATGGATACACAGTAAACGTTATTATGACCAAAGCAGCCCAAGAGTTTGTGAAACCACTTACTTTTCAGGTAATGTCTGGCAACACAGTTGTAACTGACATGTTTGACCCTATAGATCATTGGGACACCAAACATATAGACCTGGCTAAAAACGCAGATGTGTTTGCCATTGTGCCCGCTACTGCAAACATAATAGGAAAAATAACCTCTGGAATTGCTGACGATATGCTTTCTACAACTGTAATGGTAGCTAAGTGTCCAATTGTAATCGCTCCTGCAATGAATACGGCTATGTATGAAAATCCGTTTGTTCAAGAGAACTTGAAAAAACTAAATGATAAAGGATATCATGTTCTAGAAACTCAAGAAGGATTATTGGCATGCGGTGATGAAGGGAAAGGGAAACTTCTACCATGGGAAACCATTACTCAATACATTAAGGATGTTGCTGAAAAGAATAGTAAATATTTAAAGAGTTGATAGCTTCCGAGAATTATTTCATTTAAAACAAACTAAGTATGAAACGAGTATTCACAGCATTAGTACTAATTATTCTGATAAACACCTATGCCGTAGGTCAAATTGATAAGTTGGCAGCAAATATTGGCTATGAGTATATGCATAAAAACAGTGGATACTTGGGTGCTGAATACCGTATAAACAATAATGACTTAAAGAATAATAATGGCCCATTAAATATTGGTGTTGGTACATATATGTATGGCAACAATGGAAAGTTTAGTATTGCACCAGAAATTCATCTAAACCAAACATGGATGCACTTTTTAATTACTGAGGTGTCAGCATCAACTAAGAATATTAAACCAAGCGTCGGACTTTCACTTATGAATCTAACACGCATTCAATTTGGGTATAGTTTCCCTATTGACCAATCAGAGTTTAAAGGTTTTTATTTTGGATTTCATATATTAATTGGTCGATCTCCATTTTACGACGAAATCAAGATTTATTAATCAT
>DUQY01000265.1 GCA_012837565.1 Bacteroidales bacterium
CTAAATCATTATTTATCCCAACTCCAGTAGAAGCAGTTACGCTTCCATTAAAACCTCTGTTTCCTTTTTCTTTTAGAACAATATTAATAATACCACTCATCCCATCTGGGTTATATTTTGCAGATGGGTTGGTAATTACTTCAACGCTTTCAATTGTTGAGGAAGGTATTTGTTCTAAAACAGTTTGAAGGTCGCTTCCAAGAAGTTCGCTTGGTCTTCCGTCAACAAGAACAGTAACGTTTCCGCTTCCACGAAGAGACACATTTCCTTCTTGGTCAACCGTTACAGAAGGAACGTTCTCTAAAACATCAGTTGCGTTACCTCCTGCACTAACAATGTTCTTATCAACATTAATAACTCTTTTATCAAGTTGGTATTCCATCATGCTTCTTTCGGCAGTGATTTCAACTCCTTCAAGTGCTTGAGTGCCTAAGTTGAGTTGAATTACTCCTAATTGAACGTCTTCGTTCTTTATTTCTAATGGTTGGTAATCATCTTTATATCCTATAAACGTTAGTCTAAGAAGGTATTTCCCTTTCTTAGCATCTATTGAAAACTTACCGTCTTTATCAGTAATTGTTCCATTAACCAAAGATGAGTCCTTAGCTCTCAGTATTACAACATTTACGTATTCAAAATATTCATCAGTAGAAGCGTCCTTAACTCTACCACTTACTTTAAAGGATGATTTGTTTGCTTGTCCCCCTACTGGGTTGTCTTTTGCTGCTTGAGGCCTTTGTGAGAATAGATTTGTGGATAAAAAAAACATTCCTACTACTAGTAAGAATAATAGTTTAATTTGAATTTTCATGTTTATATGTTTATTTTAGAATGCAAAATGCAATATCAAGTTTTTATAATTATGTAGATTTAGACAATAAAAAACAGAAAAGTTTACTTGGGTGGTAAAATTTTCTGTATATTTGCCTTTTAAAACGAAATAATCACTAAGAAAGTATGATCAAGAAAGGTTTTTTATTTATAGTAATGTTATTTATCTCCATTTTCTCTTTTGCACAAGTTGATGTTAAGTGGGGTGAGAGGTTTTATAATATACAAGAGTCTTGTGAAGATGCACAAATCATTATGGAAGACCCACAGGGTTATTATATGTGGTATCTATTAAATGAATATGCTGGAGGAGGTGAGTTTGAGCTTAACTACTATATGGCAAGAATAGATAAGGATCAAAATGTTCAAAAGATATATAAAATGGACTTTGGTCATTCTTCTTTCAAAATAGAGCAGACGTGGCAGAGTGGAGAGCTTATAGGGTTTATTTTAAGTAGGGTTTCGGAAGATGCTCCAACAAAAACCAAAGGCTCAAGAGCTAAGAAACAAGCTCAAAAGATAACAACAGGAAAAGCAAATCTTTATTATCAGTTTTTCCATACAAGAGATATGCGTTTGGTAGGAGAAAGACCACAAAGGTTTAAAAACTACGACTATTTCGCAATTGAAGGACAGAAACCATACTTATTTAATTTCTCTGAAAACAAAACAAAACTAGCATTTGGCTTCCTAAAAAGTGATACTTCAGGAAGGTCGGTTGATGTTGAGATTTACGACGACAAGATGAGGTTATTATGGGAAAAGCCTCATAACTTAAATGTTAATAACGACGCTTATATTATTAAAGATATTGCAGTAAGCAATGATGGTAAGCGTAGTTTGCTTGCAATTAAATCTTTTTCAACTTCCAAAAAGAAAGTCTATACCGATGGTAAGGTTCACCTAGTTTGGATGAATGAATACGAAGAAAGAAAACACGAAGAGAGCATAGATAAGGCTTGGGCAACAGATTTCAAATGTGCATTTGCTCACCAAGAGGATTATTTAGTTGCTGGCTATTACTCAACCACAAGTGCAACTCCAGACTTTGCTATTGGAAGCTTTTCTTTTCTTTACGACCATAGAAGAGGACATAATAAGAAATCTTCAACCTTAGAGTTTAAAGAATACGAAACAGATGATGATATCCCAAATAAAAGCGAGCTAACACTACCTTCCAATATGGTTGCAAGTGTTGATTATCTTTATCCAATGGTTGGAGGCAATTGCATAATGATTGGGGAGCAAAAATTTGAATCAAAGATTATTCAACCAAAAAGAAGAGGTGACAAACCAACAGGTGAGGAAGCTAACTTCTACAGAGATATAATAATTTCAAACGTTGACAAGACAGGTTTTGTAAATGGTAATGCATACATCCCAAAACGTCAAAAGACCTATCGTGAAAGCGAACAATATAATTCTTATTCCATATCAAGAGACCGTTATGGGTTATATATAATGTTCAACGACCATCAAGATAATTATGATGGAAATGCTTTTTACCCAAAAAGAAACTATAATTCTGATAAATCTAGAACTCAAATTAATTTCGTACAAGTTTATAGCGATGGTTCATGGCGTTGGCACGAGGCTTATAACTCCAAGATTAACAAGATGCCTTTCTATAAAACTCTATTCCTAACCTTAGATAAACAAATATTATTCTTAGGTCACTACCAAGATAATAATGTTATTGGAAGCATAGGGACAAGATAGTAAAATGGATGAAAGGAAGCTTAAACTAATTGAGGATTTAGTTCTTGAGGCATCAGAAAACAAAAAGAATGTTTTGATTTTTGGAGAGGAAGGTTCTGGAAAAGAACACACAGCTCGATTAATTCATCAATCATCTACCTATAAAGACAATCCATTTGTTGTAGTTAATATTACTACAATAGTTGACCTTGAAAAGATAATCCCTTATATTTACAAAGCATACGGAGGAACCTTATATCTTGATGAGATTGGAGATTTAAGTCTTGATCAACAAGAATATTTAATTGATATACTAGAAAAAATAATCATAGAGTCCAAATTAATTTCTGATCAAAAAGAGATTAGAATTATAGCCTCCACAACAAAAGACTTGTTGAATGAGATAATTAAAGGTCGTTTCAGGAAAGAACTATATAAGATTCTAAGTCAGTTTATAATTGAGCTTCCTGCTTTAAGAGAAATGGGAGAGGAGATAGTTGAGATAGCAGAAAAGTTTATAATAGGCTATTGTAAGATTAACCGTAAACCATTAAAGTATTTAAGTCAAGCTGCAAAAGAAATCCTACTTGATTACGATTACCCACAAAATCTTAGAGAGCTAAAATCAATAATAGAGTTAACCATTATTACATCAAGCTCCTCAATAATATATTTAGAAGATGTTTATTTAAGAAAGAATATATCAGAGATAGATATCCTTAAAGACGAAAGGACATTGGAGGAATATGAAAAAATCATTATAGAACACTTCCTTAAGAAATATGATAATAGGGTATATTATGTTGCCGAAAAGCTAGGAGTTAGCAAGAACAAGATATATAATATGATAAATAAGGGTATAGTTAGCAGGGAAGGTCTTTAGTATTCAACTATTATTCCGCCGCAAGAGTCTTTCTTTGCACCAGTAACAGAACTTAGAGTGTTAATCTCTTTCCTTTCTCTTAAGACGCCTAAGAATGCAAATATCAAAGCCTCCTTATAATTAATAATAATTGGTTCTGCCCTAGAAATTATGTAATTTAGTTTTGTTTCAAGTCTTTCTATTAAGTATTTATTGAAAGCACCACCACCAGTTATCAATACATCACCATTAATATTATTTGCTAATTGATCAGTAGCATGTTCAACAAAAGTAGACATTAGGTCTATTGTTGAAATCTTAGCTTCTTTAAGCAGTGGTAAAACATTCTCTATAACCCATTCCTTGCCTAGTGATTTCTTTTCTACTTTCTTATAGAAATCTAGAGCGTTAAGTTTGACAAGAAGAGTATTATCAACCTTCCCACTTCTTGCTAAAAGACCATCTTTATCATAAGTTAAGCCTTGTCTCTCAGCTAAAAGGTTAAGAACAATATTAAGAGGACAAATATCAAAAGCTATTCTCTTTGATTCTTTCTCGAATGAGATATTAGAAAAACCACCAAGATTTAAACAATAATCGTATTGAGAGAAAAGAAGCCTGTCGCCTATAGGAACTAAGGGAGCTCCTTGACCACCAAGTGCCACGTCAAGTCTTCTAAAGTCTCCAATTGTCTTAATTCTTGCCTCAGCTGCAATAGAGTTAATATCTCCAATTTGAGTTGTTAGGTTGATATTAGGTTGGTGAAATATAGTCTGACCGTGTGAAGCTATGAAATCTACTTCTATATTATGCTTATCAATAAACTTTCTAACTTCTTTTCCAATAAAATGACCAAACTCCTTATCTATCCTTACAAACTCATAGGAAGAGGTGTTTTCAGCCTTAATTAATTTATCCCTTAACTGTTTTGAGTATTCTATAGTCTCTGCTTTTTCAATAGAATAAGACCATTGATTATCTTTAAGTGAAAATAAGCAATAAGCAATATCTAATCCATCGAGTGAAGTCCCCGACATTAGACCAATAACTCTATAAAACATCAGCAATAACCTCCATCTTTGTTGAGTTAGAACCCTTAATTAAGATTGTAGAACCGATTATCTTATTCTTAGAAAAATACTCTTTTGTATCCACTGAACTATTAAACCAAAGCATATTCTGTGTTTTAAGTTTTTCAAATTCCTTACCAACCAAAACAATTTCATCTAGGTTCATCTTCTCTAATATTTCAACAATATGTTTATGCTCTTGTTCTGAACAAGCACCAAGCTCTTTCATTGCTCCAATAAAAGCGTATTTCTTATTAGCCTTTAAGTTTTCAAAATCTTTTAAAGCTGCACTTAGACTTGAAGGGTTTGCATTATAACAATCCAGAATTAAGGTATTGTTCTTTGTTTTTTGAATTTGTGAACGGTGATTATTTGGTTTATAATCTTCAATTGCCTTTGCTGAAATATTAAGTGGTACTTCAAATATCTCCCCAACTATTATTGCTGCTAATAGGTTTTGACTATTATAGCTTCCAACAAGGTTAGAGTTTATCCTTATGCCTTTATAATTTATGCTTGCTGTTTCTGAATATGTTTTTTCTTCAATAGAATAGGTGTAAAACTTGTTTTGATGTCTTTTAGAGTAATCAATTAAAGACTTATCATCCATATTGATTATTGCATAGTGGTCTTCTTTGTCAAGATATCGAAAGAGTTCTGTCTTTGCTTCAATAACTCCTTCAAAACTTCCAAAACCTTCCAAATGTGCTCTGCCAATATTGGTGATTAAACCATAAATAGGCTCTGCAATACGACAAAGAAAATCAATTTCTCCAACATGATTAGCTCCCATTTCAATAATAGCAAGCTCGGTTTCTTTGTTTATTCTCAATAATGTTAG
>DUQY01000266.1 GCA_012837565.1 Bacteroidales bacterium
ACCTCAACTTCTTTATCAACCTTTTCAATCTTCAAAGACAGTAATTTATATTAAATGCGTTTGTGAAATAAGATACAAGAAACAATCTACTCTTATAAGGAAAGAAAAAAATATAACGAAGATTCAGTATCAGAATCATGCCATGATGTTGGTGGTTTCATGCCATGATTCTTATTGTTTCATGCCATGAATTGACTAACATCATGCCATGAATTGGAGATTGAATCAAAGAAAGAAAAAAATGAAACAGCGTTTTAATAAATTAATACCAAGAGTTAGGAATTTAATACGCAGAAAGGATTTTCAAAACACCTAACACATATAATATTTAACAAAATATATCTTTTCTATTGTATAAGTGATTACATTTGCAGTATGAAGCAATGAATTAAATAGCAAATCTTGTAAATCATAGATAGAGGTTTGGTTATTAAGAGGAAAAGTAATTATAGAACTATTTTGATAAATAGAGAAAAATGAATAAATTTGCACATTGTGAAAAAAGAACTACAACATATTCTGTCAGATACAGAAAGTTATAATATTGAGTGGACTGTATCTACTGACAATTCAGATAAGTTTTGTCAGGCTATTTGTGCATTTTCAAATGATATTTCTGGGAGCGGAAAGAAAGGCTATTTAGTTATTGGTGTTAAAGATAATGGAAAGTTATCTGGACTGAAAGTAGATGATAAGCTTTTGTTACAAATTGCTAATATTCGAACTGACGGTAATATTTTGCCTCAGCCTATAATGAAGGTTGAAAAGTTGAGTTTTGAAGATGGAGATGTATTGGTGGCAGAAGTTCAGCCTTCGGAGTTTCCTCCTGTAAGATATCGTGGTCGTATTTGGGTTAGGGTTGGTCCTCGTAAGAGCATTGCAACGGAAGCTGAAGAAATAATATTGACAGAACGCCGTTTATCTAATATTCATACTTTTGATGCGATGCCTTGCTTAGGTACAACTATAAATGATTTAGATGTAAAGCTTATTAAGAAAGAGTTTCTTTCCAAAGCCGTGGCAGAAGATGTTTTAGCTGATGACAAACGAATTATCGAAGAACAACTTGCTTCACTTGGGTTTTACGATTTGCGTTATAATTGCCCTACTAATGGAGCTATTGTTCTTTTCGGATTGAACCCAGAACGTTATTTACATGGTTCATATATTCAATATGTTTGTTTTAAAGGGAAAGATCGTGCTGGGGATATTGTCAATGAACATAAATTTGGTGGAAACCTTTGTAGTGAGCTATTTAAAATAGATACTTTTATTGAAACAAGTGTTTCGCAGAAACGTCCTATTCCTGTAAGTGTCTTACGAGAAGAAAGCGTTTCTAAATATCCTTATTGGGCAACTCGTGAGCTATTAATGAATGCCATTATGCATCGTGATTATCAATCTAACGCACCTGTGCTGTTTTATGAATATGACGATCATATAGAAATTCAGAATCCTGGCGGACTATATGGTAAAGTCAGTCCTGCTAATTTTCCAAATGTAAGCGATTATCGTAATCCATTTATTGCTGAAGCTATGAAAGTGTTGGGTTATGTGAATCGTTTTAGTCGTGGTGTATATAGGGTGCAAAAGGAATTGGAGGAAAATGGGAATGGAGAAGCTATATTTGACTTCTCATTAATAACTGCTTTTAGAGTAATTGAAAAGGTTTCACAAAAGTATTTTGAACAAGGATTTGGAGGGGAAGATATTAAAGAAAAGCCCAAGAAAAGCCCAAGAAAAGCCCAAGAAAAGC
>DUQY01000267.1 GCA_012837565.1 Bacteroidales bacterium
AACTCCTTCATTCTCCCTTTTAGATACTAATATTTGTATTGGAGACAATATAGATATATCTATTCAAAACCCAGCAACCACAGATCAAGTTACCTATACTTGGACTAATCCAAATGATGCCACTCCTTTTATAGGACAAGTTTATAATGGAACATTTAACGAAAGCACAGAAATAATAGTTGAAGCCGTATCCCCTTCTTGTTTTTATATTGATACTGTTATTGTTGATGTTCAGGCATTCCCAGACATAACTCTAACTGGAGATACAATGTTATGTGATGGAGAAACTGTCTTCATAACTGCAAGTGATGCAACAGGAAACACTCAACAAATGCAATGGTCACTAACTGATCCAGGAACTCCTCCACAGTTTAATCCTAATCAACCAGTAACAAGTGATCCTGTCTTTACCTATACTCCAACAGGAGATATGACAATATATTTAATAGCTCGTACAAGTCAAGGTTGTATGGGATCGAAAAGTATAAACATAAGTATAACAGATCCAAGAGTTGTTGCAAATAAATATAAGGTTTGCCCAGAAGACCCTGTGGTTTTAACAGGATTTGATGCTGTGGATTATAGCTGGAGTGCTAACCCGCCAGATGCAACTCTTCCAACTGGTCGTTCGGCTAATTCAGTAACAGCTCATCCTCTTGAAACAACTGTTTACACTATGAGAGGCTATGGAGAAAGTGGATGTTTTGCAGAGCGTACTTTAAAAGTAACAGTTATCCCATATCCAGAGGGAGAGATATCTTATTCTCCAAGCTATGTGGATGTTGATAATCCTGTTCTATCCATTAAAGACGTTTCAAAATATGGTGTAACCTCGCGTTGGGATATTTCTGACGGAACCACGTCGGAGCAAAGAAGCTTTAGCCATAAATTTAACGATGTTAGTGGTCAAAGTGTAGAGATTCGTCTAACAAGTTATAATGAAGTTGGATGTGCAGACACTGCATCAGTAGTTGTACCAATTGAGCTCTTCTCTGTTTGGGTGCCTAATGCATTCTCACCTGATGGAGATGGAAGGAATGATAGGTTCTTCTTCAAGAGTCTTAATAAGCTTGATGATGTTAAATTTGAAGTTTACAACAAATGGGGAGAAAGATTATTCCTTTTTGAAAACCCTAACTTTGAATCTTCTGCAGATATGAGTGAAGTTCATGGTTGGGATGGAAAGTTTAATGGGAAAGATGTGCCAGGAGGTTCTTATGTTTGGCGATTAACCTATAAACGTCAAGGAAACGAAAGAGTTTACGATAAGAACGGAACAATTAATATCATAAGATAAACTGATTTAATCAATTTAGGCTTAAACCAAAAACGGCAAGAAGATTAATTCCTCTTGCCGTTTTTCTTGTTTCATTAGGTTAATAGGAAGACTATCTAAGAACTTCAATAACTCCAATAACATCTATTGTTTTATCGTGTCTCTTTCCTTTAAACCTATAATAATATGTACCCGTTGGAGTATTTGTTTTGTTAGGTGACCAGAAGTCTTCTTTTTTTGAAATATTTCTAAACTCATAGATGAGTTTTCCTTGCCTTGTATAAATGATAAGTTCATTTTCAGGAAAAGCTTTTTGCTCAATAAGATTATGAATTTCAAAAATATCATTTATCCCATCACCATTAGGAGTTACGCAGTTAGGGAACATTACTTTGTCAACCTGCAAATCAAGATAAATATTACTGTCGCATAGGTTTATTGTTTGAAAGTTATGGGAGTAGAAACCAGTTGCGTTTTCATTAAATCCATAATCCCTATATGTGTTTCCCTTATAAATATCAGCAAAAATGGTATCGCTATATGTTTTATTAACTATTAGATATAAAAGATAAATACTATCGCAGCCAAGCATAGTATTATACTTAATCTCATATACACCAGTGGAGTCAAATACTTGATTTTGGAATTCATATTCTTGGTTATCGCAAATAGAAGTATGTGTTGTGTCGGAGAATGCGGGATTAATCATTAGGTGAAGAACAACATTAGAGTCACAACCGTAAACAGATATTAATTCAAGTCTGTATATGCCTGATTCTATAAGAATAGTCCCTTGTGCATTGTATTCGTAGTTGTCGCATATAGTATCATAAATATCTATAAAATCATAATTAGGATGAACCCTAACAAGTTTGTTTGCAAAATGAGGACAGCCAGAAGTATCCATAACTTGAACCATATAATTGAAATCTGTTTTAGGATTAACTGTTATTGATTGGCTTGTTTCTCCAGTGTTCCAATTATAATCTCCTTCTAAGGTAGATGTTAGGGTTGTTGTTTCTCCTTCGCAAAGAGATGAATCGCCAATAATTTTAAGTATTCCTGTTGGACTTTCAAGGCTAATAATCATTTCTAAGGTGTCAGTACATAGATTGTCGGCAAGTCCAGCAACTAACTTAACATTATAATCTCCAGAGGAGGAGTATTTCTTTATTGGATTGTCAATAAACTGCTCCTCTTGGTTATCGAATATCCATTTTATTGTCTCACATTTTATTCCAGAGGGTAGAGGGTTAATCCCATCTGATGATATTTTGCTGTTATTTGTAAACTGAACTTCAAAGAAACAAGGCTGCCAATTAACGGAATAAGTGAAATCGGCTAGTGGGAAACGTCTTCCTGCATAAGCATCAATAATAAAACTACAACTAGGGTTATCTAGTGAGGACACTATACAAAAATAGTTTTGTGTGCTATCAGTTACTATCTCTAAAACTCTTTTGTTTGAAAGCATAGTGCTTGGTGCAGAAGATGAATACCATTTATAGCTGAATCCCTCTGGTGCAGAAAATATATTAGTTTGAGTTTCTCCACAAGCTGTTGAGGTTACAACTTTGGTTCCGCATTTTAAGGTATAGTAAGCATAGCCAAAATGACCACCTTCTCTACAATCATAAGAAGTCAATCTAACTTTAATAACTTGACCATGGTATTTAGAAATATCAAATCCTACCTTAGTCCAATCTTTCCATATAATATTAGTGCCTGAAACACTATTCCAACCCAAGCTATTACTAGCAATGAAATCTGCAAATCCACAAATTGAATCTATTAATTGATTATTCTCATTTAGTATTTCTAGTGTAAAACGAGGTTGGTCTTCTGGCGTATGGTCAGGGTCTTCAAGCACAACTGCATATTGAAGATACATTAGATCGTAAATATTTGTATCGACCTCATATCTATATGTTAAGCTTTCAGCCTGAGCACCAATATCCCAATTCCCTAACCTAACTGATGCCGCTTCACCCTTGGGAATTGTTCTTAAAGCATCCCCTGTTCTTAAGTCTCTTTCTGAAGTGTCAAGATGTACAGTATGACGACTATATATATCTAAGTATCCTCTGTCAAATAATCCATTAAAAAGATAAGGCAATTTAAATGTTCCGTAAGTTGCGGTTACGTCTGTTGAATACAAGTCAGTATAGTTCATGCAATTGCCAGCAGTTTCCATATTAATAAACAAGATGGAATCAGCACATCTTATATTGAAGTCGTCACAATAAGAGAAGACCACTAAATTGTAATACCCAATTGTATCAGCAATTGGGAGTGTGATATAATTTGTTATTGTAGTGTCGAAATGATAGGAATTTGTTCCCTTCCTATTCCAACGAAGAATCCACCCAGGAGAACTTGGGTCGTTATCCCACGCTACCAAAACATTGCCATTGGAAACGTTTGAAATATGTATGTTTTCTGCAATAGGACAGACGCATTTAGTCCATATATCGCCTAACTTTGGGCATATGATTGAATCATTACAATTGTTATATACTACATAATTATAATAGGTGTTAGGAATTAACCCATCAAAAAATGCTGTTGTGTCATTGGTTATTATTGTTGATATAAGTATTGTGTCTTTATATAATTCCACAGTCCACTCAATTGTATCATTTGGTTCTGTCCAGAGAGTTGAAATGGAGTGAGAGGTAGAATATGCACGCAAATTAAAAACTTCAGGACAAGGACATTTTGTACATATATTGATAAATTTTGTCTTGCAAATGGAGTCAAATGAAACGTTATGGCAATTATTATAAATTATAACAACATAACATTGCATAGGGCTTAAGCTATCGAAAACTGCAAAGTGGTTTGTTGTTATTGTAGAATCTATAACTTCTCCGTCGAGCAAAAGAAGCACAGTCCAATCAATATTGCCTTCTGGGTGAGACCAGTAAACTCTTATACTATCTATTGTTGAGGTTCCTGAAAAAGTTATAGGGAGTTCGCACTGGCATTGAATCCAACATTTTTTTACAATTACTCTAGGACAAGAGTTTTCTGAGGTATCGCAAGGTGTGTATAGTCTCGCTCCATAGTTGGCACAGTGTTCAAGATTTGTAAGAATAATACTTGTGTCATTAGTTGCTATAAGTGTGCCTGTACCCATAGCAAAATTACACTTATTCTTATATTCTAAAAGCCAACCTCCATTAGGAGTAGGTCCATTCCAAGTAATAAGAGTTGTGCTATCTGTTAATACTTGGGTGTTTATTTGAGGAAGCGTAGGGCATATATCACAGACACTAATAATTAATTCAAATCCACTTTTTGGAGTATCTGAATCAACTATAAAAACAATTGTTATTGGTCCAACAGTCGATTGAACACTAATAGTTCCGTTACTATTACTAGTGTTTTCAAATAGTTTTTGGGTTGAGTTTGTGTCGCCATTATATATAATTAGCTTAGTTCTATTGTAGTTTTCAATATCATAAGTTCCTTTTAAAGTTATTCTTGCTAAAGAGGATGCAGGGTATATTGTTGTTTTGCCATTAGCTCTTATTGAATAATTACCCAAACTCCCCCCATCATCGAATAGGGTTCCACTACTAGTGTGTATCTCCGAATAGCCATAAATTGGCATATTATAGCTTTGTGAGAAAACAGAAACACTAATAGTACTTAATAGTAGGAAGAAAAATATATTTAAAAACTTATTCATTCATATATGTATCCATATATTTTGCCATCTCCTTTTGAACTTTCTTTGCTTCCTCATTTGCTCTAAGGGCAAAGTTCTTAGTATTATCGGCAAATATAATTGCTCTTGAAGAGTTTACAAGCATTCCACAATCTTTTGTCATCCCATACTTTGAAACCTCTTCCAAAGAACCTCCTTGTGCTCCTATTCCAGGAACTAACAAGAAGCTATTTGGAGCAAGTTCTCTTATTCTTGTAAACATTGTTGCTTGGGTTGCCCCACAAACAAACATTAAATTACCATCATTTCCCCAGTTTTGGCTCTTTATCAAAACATCTTCAAACAAACTTAATCCATTTTCATCTTTTCTAAACTGAAAATCATTTGCTCCTTTATTTGAAGTTAGAGCAAGAAGTATAATCCATTTGTTAGGGTAAATGGTGAAAGGTTTAACAGAATCTTCTCCCATATATGGAGCAATAGTCATTGAGTCGAAATTGAAATCTCCTTCTGGGTCTAAGAACGCTTTTGCATATTGCTCTGAAGTATTTCCTATATCTCCTCTTTTAGCATCAGCAATAGTGAAACATTCATTTGAAAACTTAGCCAAATAATCCATTGTCTTCTTTAGCGAAATAAGCCCTTTTATACCATTGCTTTCATAAAATGCAAGGTTAGGTTTATAAGCAACTGTATAGGGAAGGGTTGCATCAATTATTGCCTTATTAAAAGAAAATATTGGGTCTTCTTCTTCAAGCAGGTGATTTGGTATTTTATTTATATCAGAATCAAGTCCAACGCATAGAAATGATTGCTTCCTCTTTATTAATTCAATTAAGTCCTGACGGTTCATATATTATCTATTTTTTATTAATCAATTCAGCGAAATGCTTATAAAGTTTTTTCTTAACTTCTTCTATATCTATTTCTTTGCCTATTTCTTTTTTCATAGAAGTTACTCCTTTGTCCATAAAACCACAAGGGTTAATATGGCTGAAATAGTTTAAATCTGTATTTACATTAAGCGCAAAGCCATGCATAGTAACATATCTTGAAGCCTTAACTCCAATTGCACATATCTTTCTTGCAGTTTTTACCTTGCTGTCAATCCAAACCCCTGTTGCTCCATCCATTCTTTCGCACGTTATTCCATATTCTTTCATAGTTAGAATAACCATTTCTTCAACTGTTGAGATATAGGTTTTCAATGAAAGCCCAAGAACTTCAATATCCAAGATAGGGTAGCCTACAATTTGTCCAAATCCATGATATGTAATATCGCCACCTCTATTTGTTTTGTAGTAGGTAGCATTAATCTTCTTTAAAAACTCATCATTAATCAATAAATTGTTTATTTCCCCGTGTTGTCCAAGTGTATATACGTGCGGATGTTCACAAAGGATGAAATCTTGCTCTATGGAATTTGAAGGATTATTGATTTTATCAGAAACTTTCTTGTTAAACATAAGTTCTTGTTTGTCCCAAGCCTCTTTATAATCAATTAAACCCCAGTCGATATAGTTTAAATTTGTCATCAAACCTTTTTTCTTATTATATTTGCAAATGTAGTAAATGTTTTTCATTATAAGGAGATTTTCTACTTCAAATTACCTGAAGAAAATGAATCAAAGAAAGAGGAAAATGAATCAAAGAAAGAATTTTGTGAATCAAAGAAAGAAAAAATTAAAACGAAGATTCAGTAAAATGAAACAAAGACTTGCATTTTCTAAAAATCATTTCAACTTTGTTTTTTCAAAAACTACCATATAATTCAAAGATTATTCTTAATTTTACACGAAATTTGAATCAATAAAAATAACAAAACACCTATGAATACGTTTCAAGAAAATTTACAAAAAGCTGTTTATGAAATAACTAAAGTGTCAGAAATTATAATTGCATCTGATAAAGCCTCACAGTTAGATATAGATATTTTGCTTGAAAGACTAAGAAAAGCCTATGATGTTGCAATTTCGTTTGAAACAGAGAAACAAGAAATTCTTTTTCAAGCTCCAATAATTATTGAGAAGATAGAAAAAGAACCAGAGTATAAAGAGATTTTGGTTGAAGAGGTTGAAAAAGAAGAAGAGGTTGAAAAGGAAATTGAGAAAGAGGTTGCTCCTGAAGAAGTTCCTGAAATTATAATCGAAGAAGAGGAAAAAGAGATAGAACAGGAAGAAGAAGAGTTTGAGAAAGATGAGGAAGCAATAATTAATGAGAAGATTGAAGAACTTATTGAAGAGATCAAGGAGGAGGTTAAAGAAATTGAAAAAGAGATAATTGAAGAAAAGATTGAGCTTTTTGAACAAAGGTCTGCTTCAAAGCAAATTATAATTGAACCTCAAATGCTTTTCGATACAGAAACACAAGAGGAAGAAGAAACTAAAGAAGATATAGTTAAGGAAGTTAAGATAGTTGAAACCCCTTCTGTTCTTAAATATTTGAATGAACAAATGCCAAAGAACAATGAAGTAGGTCAAATGTTTGAGAAAAAAGAAATAGAACTTATTCCTAACAAACCAATTGTTCAAGATATCCAAGAGAAAGAGATAGAAATTGAAATGCCTCATATTGAAATGCCATTGGAAGAGAAGTCGCAGCAAGAAAAGCTTGTGATTGAGAAGCCGATAACTATAAGCAATCAAAACTCAACAACAATAGGAGAGAGATATACTCAAAACAAATCTGTTTTTGATAATATTTCAAATTCAGTAAATAAGGGAGATATTGCTTCACGTTTCAAATCGAATAATTTTGACCTTAGAACAGCAATTGGAGTTAATGAGAAATTTATGTTTATTAATGATTTGTTTTCAGGGAATTTACGTCAATACACAGAATTTATTCAAAAGCTAAATGATGCAGATTCTTTAGAAGGAGCTAACCAAATCCTTAATAGAACAAAAGAAGAAAAAGGTTGGATAGCAAACTCATTGCCTTATACAACACTTCACGAAATTATGATAAAAAAGTTTCATTATTAATTCAATCATAATTATTGACAATGGATAAAAAGTATTATGTTGAAGTAGCATCAAATCAAAGGAATCATATTGGGGAATATATTTGTGGAGATATGTTCCTTTCAAAAAGATTTAAGGGAGAGGGGCGTTTGATATCTGTTTTGGCAGATGGTATGGGACATGGTGTTAAGGCTAATGTTTTGGCAACACTAACAGCAACAATGTCTCTTAGTTTTGCCGAGGAACATAAAGACCCTCAAACAATTGGAGATATAATCATTAAGACTCTTCCTGTTTGTAGTGAGAGGAAGATGAGTTATGCAACTTTTACCATTGTTGATGTTGATAACGGAGAGGTAACAATATTGGAATACGACAACCCTCCATGTTTAGTGTTTAGGGGAGCTAATCTTCTTGAGCTCGAATGGCAAAAACTTAGGCTTGAGAATGCTGATGATTTGGGAAGAAGTCAGGAGATAAGTGTTTGTAAGTTTATACCAGAAAAAGAAGATAGAATAATTTTTATTTCAGATGGGGTAACTCAGTCTGGAATGGGTTCACAAGACTTTATGCTTGGTTGGACTCATGAAAGATATATAGATTTTCTTAGAGACACCATATTCCATGACAGACATATTTCAGCCTTTAAGCTTGCTCAAAGAGTGGTTAATAAGGCTTATGCAAATGATAATTTTAGAGCAAAAGACGATACTTCTTGTGGGGTGATTTATTTCAGAGATCCAAGAAGAATGATAATTGCAACAGGACCTCCTTTCGATAAGGAAAGTGATAGGGAATATGCACATAAAATCATGAGTTTTGGTGGACCTAAGGTTATTTGTGGAGCAACAACAACAGATATTATTTCACGAGAAATGGGTATTAAGGTTGAAGATAATTTTGAAGCAACCGACCCAACCCTACCTCCAATGTCAAAAATGGAAGGCATAGATTTAGTTACTGAGGGCATCTTAACTCTTAACAAAGTTGTAACAATTCTTTCCAACCACACAGAGTCAACAATGAACCTAAGGAATGGACCAGCAGATGAAATTATTAAACTACTATTGAATAGTGATGAAATAGTTATAATGGTTGGTACACAAATAAATAACGCTCATCATGACCCAACAATAGGAATAGAAATTGAGATTAGAAGAACAACAATTAGGAGATTAGAAGAGGTGCTGGAAAAGAAATTTATGAAGGAAGTAATTGTAGAATACATATAAAATTTATACCTTTGCCTTTCATTATTTTAAGAGATATTATTAAACAGAGAATAAAACTAAAATAGAAATGATAAAAAAATCAATATTTTATCTATTAATCGCATTAAGCACAACGGCCTTTTCACAAACTTATATCAGAGATGCAGAGCTTGGGGACAAAAATGCCCAATATCGCTTGGGAAGGATGTACGAAAGAGCTGATAGGATGCCAAAAGATATTGCAAAATCACTTTACTGGTATGCGCTAGCTGCAGAACAAGATCAGCCTCAAGCTATTCAAGCTTTGGCTGAGCACTATTTTTACGGACATGAGGTTGATCGTAAACCTCGTTTGGCTCTAACTCTTTTTCAAAGAAGTGCAGAGTTTAAAAACATTGAAGCATATTACTGCCTTGGTGAAATGTACTTTTATGGTCAAGGAACGACACAAGACTACAAACAAGCTTTCAATTGGTATAAGAAAGCAGCAGATGAAGGAAACCTTGCAAAGGCACAGTATAAGATTGGTGAATTGCTATTTGAAGGAATCTATGTTAAGCAAGATAAGGCAATGGGAATAAACTATATTAAGCTAGCTTTCCAAAATGGTTATCCAAAAGCTTATGAATATTGGACTGAACAAGAAATGTGGAAATACGAAAAATAAACAATAGCAACATATGAAAAGAACACTAGTCTTTTTAACATTAATACTTTTCTTCTCATCTTTAGCTTTTTCTCAAAACTTAGAGCAGAAGGCTAAGATAGGGAACGTTCAGGCTATGCATGACTTAGGAAAAGAATATTATTCAGGAATAGGACGATTACAAAACAAAGCCAGCGCTTTAACTTGGTTTGAAAGAGCTGCAAACAAAAATCATATTGAATCAATGTACTGCACAGCCCAAATGTATGACAAGGGAGAAAGCACGAAGGTTGATTTAAGAAAAGCATTTAATTTTTATCTTCTTGCAGCAGAAAAAGGGCATTTTGCATCTCAATTAATTGTTGCGCAAAAACTAGAAAAAGGGGAGGGCGTAACAAAAAGTAATAGTAGAGCTTATTTATGGTATAGGGTATGTGCAGAAAGAGATGAAATGCTTGCTTGTAGGAAGCTGGGGGACTATTTCAAAGAAGGAAAAGTTGTTCCAAAGGATCATTCTCAAGCAAAGTTTTGGTATGAGAAAGCAGTTGAGCAAAACGATGTTGAAGCAAAAGCATCCTTAGCTTATTTATATATTACTGATGAGGGAATAGCTCCAAACTTTCAAAAAGCCAAGGAATTAAATCAAGAACCTTTAAAAGAACTAATACCTACATCGTTTTTTGTTGAAGGAATGATCAATAAATATGAAGCAGGAGAAGCTAATAAGAAAGCTGCTTTTGAATATTTTCTTAAATCAAAACAATTTGGCATAGAACAATCTAACTATCATCTTGCAATGATGTACTATAATGGAGAAGGAACTCCAAAAAACATATCTCAGGCATTGAAAATAATGGAAACCCTTCCTTCATATTATGATAATGAGATTGGATACATAATAGCAAATGCATATAAGAATGGCGAAGGAGTTGAAGTGGATGAAGCAAAAGCAATTGAAAACTATAAAAAGTCAGCTAATGCAGACAATGTTGAGGCATGTAGAGCTTTGGCTGAAATATATAAAGCAGGTTGGGGAGTTAAAAAGGATATAAAAGAATCAAGAGCTTGGCAGCAAAAGGCTGATATGCTAGAAGTCCCTATTTATAAAAGATAGTAAAAGGAAATAACAAAACTAAGAAAAGACAACAAACTCTAAACTCTAAAGATTATGGCAAAAATAGATAATATAGCAAAAAAAAATGCAGAACAATGGCTATCAAGCAAGGCTATAGACCAAAATACAAAAGACATCATTATTGATATGATGGCTAATGATATTGAGAACTTCAATGAATCTTTCTATCGCAATTTAGAGTTTGGAACAGGAGGACTTAGAGGTATAATGGGCATTGGCACCAATAGGATGAACCAATACACTATTGCAATGGCTACTCAAGGTTTTGTTAACTATATCATCAAGTCAAATCCCAGCAAAGAAATAAAAACTGTTATTGCTTTTGACAATAGAAATAACAGTAAAGAGTTTTCTCTAATAGCTGCAAGGGTTATGGCTGCAAACGGATTTAAAGTTAGTCTTTTTAAAGAATTAAGACCAACGCCTGTTTTAAGTTTTGCAGTTCGTCACTTGAGTTGCGATGCAGGAGTTATGGTAACGGCCTCACATAACCCAAAAGAATATAATGGATACAAGGCATATTGGAATGATGGAGGGCAATTAGTTAGTCCTCACGACGACCTAGTTATTCAAGAAGTAATTAAGATTAGTGATTACTCACAGGTTAAGCTTCAAGAGAACGATAATAACATTACAATAATAGATAATACATTTGATAAGATTTACTTTGATGAGGTATTAAAGTTAAGTCTAAACCAAGACTTAGTCAAAAAGCATTCAGATATTAAGATTTGCTATACCCCACTGCATGGAACAGGAATAACAATGGTTCCAAAAGCACTGGACTTATTTGGTTTTAAGAATATTCATATTGTTAAGGAGCAAGCCGTGGTTGATGGTAATTTCCCAACTGCAAAAAGTCCTAATCCAGAAGAACAATCTGAATGCTTTTTGACTAAGTCTTGGTTTAGACTTAACTTTAATAC
>DUQY01000268.1 GCA_012837565.1 Bacteroidales bacterium
CAGTATAAAAGGTTTTATTGGGATAGAGGGTTGTTTCATGAGATAGTAGGCTTTACTGGTTGGACACTATTTGGTCAAATCACGACCGTGGGTAGAAATCAAGCAGTAACAATTCTTTTGAATCAGGTATTCAATCCTGTTGTAGTAGCTGCAAGAGCAATAGCCATGAATATATCTAGTCAGATAATGGTGTTTTCTAGTAATTTTAATATAGGACTTTATCCTCCTATAATTAAATCGTATGCAGCCAATGATAAAAAGCACATGTTTTCTTTGATATCAAATGGATCAAAAATTACATTCTTTTTAATGTGGGTGTTTGCACTTCCCTTTTTTCTAGAAATGGAGACAATATTAAATATTTGGCTGAAAAATCCACCAATTGAGGCTGTGTTGTTTACAAGATTAGCTTTAGTAGAAGTATTGATAAATTCTATAAGTATGCCTATAGCAACAGCAGCTCGTGCTCCAGGTAGGATGAAGGTTTATGAGCTAACACTTGGAATAATTCAAATTGGAATTTTCGTAGCATCTTGGATAGCTTTAAAGTTTGGAGGCGCACCTTATTCCGTTTTTGTTGTAGCAATTGTTGCTAACATAGTTATGTTTATGGTTCGATTGTTGATAGTTAGATCTTTAATAGGTTTATCATTAAGACCTTTTTTTCGTGAAGTTGTTTATCCTCTATTATTAATGGTCTTAATTTCCACTCTTCCTTCATTTGCAATATATTATTATCTGCCTGAAGGGTTTGTATATACTATCATTTCTATCTTGTTAAGTGTTATAATTACTACAACAAGTATGTATTATATAGGATTAGATAAAGCATATCGTAATAAAGTGCGAAGTGTAGTTGGAAATAGAATTAAAAAAATATTTTAGAGTCTCATTTATATGAAAGTTTTAATATTAGGTGGTACTGGTGCAATGGGAGTTCATTTGGTTAATCTGCTTTCTAAACAAGAATGTGAGATAACAGTAACTTCACGTTCAAGAAGAAAGTCAAAAGATAATATAGAATACATTCAAGGAAATGCTAGAGATGTTGTTTTTTTACAAACTACTATTTTGAATAAAAAGTGGGATGTTATTATCGACTTTATGGTATATTCAACACCTCTATTTAAAGAGAGGGCTGAATTACTTCTACAAGCTACTTCGCAGTATGTGTTTTTGAGCTCCGCGCGTGTATATGCTGATTCTAAAGAACCTATAAAGGAAAACTCCTCTCGCTTATTAGATGTTTCTCAAGATGAGGTTTTTTTATCACTAGATGAGTATTCTTTGACAAAAGCTCGTCAAGAAGATATCTTGAAAAACTCTGGGAGAAGTAATTGGACAATTATCCGACCTTATATCACTTATGCTGAAAACCGACTTCAATTAGGTGTTTTAGAAAAAGAAGAGTGGCTTTATAGAGCTTTAAAAGGGAGAACTATCTTTTTCTCAGAGGATATTAACTCAAAATTTACAACATTAACCTATGGTCATGATGTTGCTAAAGGAATAGTTTCTATTATTGGAAATAAAGAAGCTTTGGGAGAAGCTTTTCATATTACAACTAATGAAGCTATAACTTGGGGCTCTGTACTAAACATATATTTGAGTGTTCTAGAAAAACATCTTGGTTATGAACCAAAAGTTGTGTTGAAAGATTTAGAATCTTATAATAATATTGAATCACATAAAAAATATCAGATAAAATATGATAGGATGTTTGATAGAAAGTTTGATAACTCAAAAATATCACAATATTATCATGATTCTTTTA
>DUQY01000333.1 GCA_012837565.1 Bacteroidales bacterium
ACCTGCGTCTATCGAGCGGGTTATCATGCACCCCCTTGCCACCGTAACCGCCTGCCTGAATCACGCGGCCAGCGCCATCGTATAAGCCAGTGTGCGCCATCGTGAGTTTTGCGGCGGTCTTGTCCTGGTTAAACAGAAACGCCACCTTGTTGGGCAGCGTGTCGATGGGGCCGGTTTTGTCGAAATAGCCGTATCGTTCTGGCGGGCCGGTCGCTGTGCCTCTGTTCCACTGGGTCGTCGCTCCGTGGTATAGGTCCAATCCAATCTGCGCCGCCGCGCGCTTGGTCAGTCCGGAGCAGTCGAAAGAATTCGGCCCACTTGTGCCGAAAACATAGGGCTTGCCCACCTGCAGCCGGGCGAAGTTGATTATTCTGCTCACGCGTTAACCTCCTTCCAAATGTTGTCATACACCCCGGCCGCCCCAGGCTCCCACACGTTATTATCGACCATACTCAGCCAGGTCTTGCCATTGTGCGTGACTTGCACGTCCTTGGCGTAACTCTGCCCCTGTGCCCACGCCTGGATTTCTCTGGGCAATTGGATGCGCGTGTACAGCGCCGCCGTGTGGACGCTCGGAGGGTGCTCGGCTGTGTGCGTCTGCTGGACACGGTATAGCCCGCCGCTATGCTGCACCCTGTCGCCGATGCCAAGCGCCATGCCCTCCATCCACACGGGGTAGAGGTCGGGGTACTCTACGGCAATGTCATCGGGCAGGGCTGTGGCGATGGTATCCAGTTTGTCCTGCAGAATGATGGCTTCGGGCGGCTTGTACAGCACGAGGTAGTGTTCCATGACCTCTGTGTACCCGTCCTGGGCGTACTGCTCTATCAGTTCTGGCGGCGTGTCGAGTGTGATGCGGATGGTATCCACCCGCTCATTTCCGAGTGTTCGTTGTTCGTAAATCATTGTTTGCCTCCTTTAAGCTGGCGTTAATTTGACCAACGCGAACGCAACGATGCGAGCGTCGTTGTTGGGCGCAACAATAACCGTATTCCACCCAGCCGACATATGTGCTTTAATCTCGACCGGGTTTGATGGGTTGGGCGAGTATGTGCCGATGGTCGTAGCCCCAACTTTGAGGGCGCAGGATGTCGCCAGCGTCGCTTTTTCGTTGATGCCGTAGTTGATGCCGTGAGAATGAGCGCTGATAGTTACGTCGTGGCTGTGCGCCCCGAGCGTGTGGTTGTGTCCACCGACCAGGTGGCTGTGCTTCGGGACCGCCAGGTCGTGGGTATGGCTCGGGCCGTTGTGCGTATGCGTCCCAACGGTATGCGTGTGGCTCGCAAGCCCGTGTGTGTGGCTCGGCCCTGTGTGCGTGTGGTTGTCCAGCGTGTGGGTGTGCGCCCCCGCGGATTGTGCCGCTGTTTGGAAGTATTCGGTATAGTTTCCTGTTTCTTTGTGGCGATGGTTGGTGTTTGTGTGGGTGTGGCTGCCATTGCTGCTTGTGCTGTTGCTGCTCGGAGTCCCAGTGACGCCCGTTCCTGCTGCGTCTGTCGTGAGGGCGCCGCTTCCGCCGGTTGCAACCGGTGCGTTATTGATGCCCCCTGTGGCGCCTGTTCCGCCTGCCGAAGATGTAACGGTTGCCGGGCCCCAGTCGCCTGTTTGTACGTCCGAGTTCATGCCCGTTTTCGCCGAGGTCCCCTCTTTGATTCCTGCACTTGTTACTATGCTACTGCCCCCGCTTGCCGCGCTTTTGGCAAAAGTCCGCGCTTTTTTCGTCTGGAATGTGAACGTTACGCTGTCAATCGTGTAGCCGGCCGGGATGTACACCGGAAACTCCGCGGGGGTTGAACCGTCCGCCATGTCCCAAAATGTGTACGGCATCTCATGCTGGATTTTGGTCGCCTTGACCGACCCGTCTCTTTTTACTGAGAACGGCGCAGACGCGGGGGTGCCGTGCCCTGCCCACAGGAAGTAGTTATTAGCGTCATTGTTACTGATGCCGATTGATGACGCACCGCTTCCGCCC
>DUQY01000023.1 GCA_012837565.1 Bacteroidales bacterium
GTTAGCATAAGGAAGGGCTGTGGTAACGGTATGGCGTTTAAATTTATTTTCTTTATCGGTATAGGTCATAATACTATCTTATTATATCTTGTTTTTCTAAATTATCTTCTTTGTTTTTATCTGAACTCTCTTCAATAATATAAAGAGGTCTCTGTCTAACATCATTATTTATCCTGCTAATATATTCTCCAATTATTCCAATTGTGATCAGCTGAACTCCTCCAATAAAAGACGCTGAAATAATAAGCGATGCCCAACCTTGTATTGGGGGAGTTTGCATAATATATTGAGATATTAGGGCATAGACTATAATGCAAAATGAAAATGCTGAAACAATAATTCCCATATTGCTTGCTATCTTCAATGGCTTTGAGGAAAACCCTGTAATACCATCAATAGCCAATTTCATAAGTTTGGAGAATGAATACCCTGTTTCTCCCATAAATCTTGCATCTCTATCATATTCCACAAAGGTTTGCTTATAGCCTATCCATGCAATTTGTCCTCTAATAAACTTATTCCTTTCTGGCATTTCTTGAAGGTGTTTTATTATTACCCTATCAATTAAACGGAAGTCTCCAGTATCTAAAGGTATTTTTATATCGGTTAGCATATCTAATATTCTATAGAAAAGTTTGTACGCCATCTTCTTAAAAATATTTACTCCCTTTCTTGAACTCCTTTTTGCGTAAACAACCTTATAGCCTTCTTTGTATTTTTGGTACATATCCGTAATTAGCTCAGGTGGGTCTTGCAAATCACCATCAATAATGGCAACAGCATCTCCCTTTGAGAAGTCTAAGCCAGCCGAAACAGCAACTTGGTGTCCAAAATTCCTGCTAAAGCTCAGATACTTTACGTGTTCGTCCTTTTTAGCCAAGTTCTTAATCATTGAAAGAGATGAGTCTTTACTATAATCGTTAACAAAGATAATTTCATAGTCAGAGCTAATTTGCGATAAGACCTTTGTCATTCTTTCATACATTAGAGGAATATTTCCCTCCTCGTTATAAATAGGTATTACAACTGATATATCCATTTTCTAATTATTTATTTCTTTTAATTCTGTTAGCCTTACAAGCTTACTTTGAATATGATGGTAGAGGGTATCGTATTCAAATCTCTTCCTAACTTCCTTATCTATCTCTGGTTCGTTGATTTGAACAATCTCTCCAACCTCCAAATATTGTATATCCTTCTTCTTATTCAATATTCCGTAATGGTCCATTGCATGCAGGTAGAATATTAGATCTTGTTGGTTGTCTTGACTTATATAAACTATACTCTCATTAAATTCTATCTCCCTATCAATTAGCTTATTCATAATCTTATGACGTGAATAATAGGCTTCGTATTCTCCTTCCCCTGGTTTATAGAAATGTTTTGTAATTTCCTTATAAGGAGAGAAAAACAAAGCCATTATACCTATAATAATAATACCTATTCCCAATTTCCTATTCTTAATATTTCTAAGAATATAGTCTTGTACTGTGCTTAGTGAGCAGCCAAGTATTATTGCAAGAAGTGGAAGGATAGGGAAGACATACCAGGTTAGCTTGGTCTTTCCTATGGTTATAACAATAAGGATAATTAATGACATCCCTAAGGCATAATTACTTATCCTCTTTATTAGTTTGTCCTTAGTAATTAGGTTTATTAGAATGGCAGGAGGGACAAGCCAAAAGAAATAGGTGAAAAGACTATTCTTTAATTCCGTAATATAGAAATCCCTACCGTGTTGATGTTCTTCTAATACCTTAAGATATCTTCCCCCAAGTTCATTCTCATAAACTGCCTTTAGATAACCACTATCGAAGATCTCCCTACCGAAATAATACCCACCAATAATAAGTATAAAGCCCAAAATTCCAAAATAAGTATATTTGTTTCTTAGGAATTCGAGGAATTGTTTTCTAAATAAAATATAGATTAGTATAAACGGTAGAGGGATAAGTGCTTGGATTCCTTTTGTAAGCATGGCTAAGATTAGGAATAGGAAGAAAAGTAAATAGTATTTCCCCTGCTTATTCTCGGTATATGCAAATAGGGAAATTGCGTAGGAGATAATAAAGAGGGTAAGCATGGCATCGTAGTCGGCATTCCTACCAAAATGGTAGTAGAGTATTCCTTTTGTACATATAATAATAAGACTGGTATAGAATCCTATAAAAGGTTTTTTTAGCTTGGAGAAAAGAAGTATAATAATTATTCCTAATAGCATTATTGATAGGGCAGAGGGTAGCCTAACTGCCAATTCACTGGGTCCAAAAATCTTAATACTTAAGGCTTGGATCCAAATGGTAAGAGGGGGTTTAACACTCCAATGGTCGGGCTGATTATCGAATGTAATCACTAATGGATTACTCGACTTAGTCATTTCGTAGGAAGAAGCTGCAACCCTACTTTCGTCCCATGTTCTTAGAGGGAGGCTATCTAAAAAAGCAAATAGAGGGTATATGCTAATAAGAATAAATATAAAAACAAGTATAATTGTTAGTTTCTTATTTGAAAACCTCTTATTCATTATAATAGTATTTGATAGGTAATTTATTAACTTGCAAAGATAATAAATATATAGAAAGAAAATACTGAATCTTTGTTTTAGAAATTTAAAACGAAGATTCAGTATATTAAAACGAAGACTTAATTCCTTCTATTTATATAAATATCTTTTGATTTTTAGGGTAGCTGTTTTCTCAAATTCTGTTGTTGCTTCCACAATTAGGGACAGCTTTGAGAAACGATTAAGTTTTTCGTTAGCAGCTTTTAAGAGGTCTTTCTTTAAGTGATCGTAAGCCTTTGTAGCATCGTCCTTATAGATAATCATTTTCTTTTCTAGCTCCGCTGGGTTAAATTGAACCATAGCAACTAATTTGCCATTTCTTTCAATAACCACGCTTTCAAGTATAAGTTTGTTTTGGTTAAGCACCATTTCAATCTCTTCAGGATATATATTTTCTCCTGTTGACCCTACAATAACATTTTTCAATCTTCCTTTAACTTCGTATCGTCCTGCTTTTTCAGTTACTAAGTCACCTGTCTTAAACCAGCCATCTTCTGTTAGAACTGATTCTGTAAGTTCTGGGTTCTTATAATAACCTTTCATAATATTTGGACCCTTAACCCATAATTCTCCTTCTTGGGTTTCTGGGTTTATATCCATAATCTTAGCCTCAACATTCAAAACAGGAAATCCCATTGTTTGCCAAGAAACTTGATTAGGGTTTGCTCCAATAACCAATGGTGCAGTTTCTGTTAGTCCATATCCAATTGCATAAGGAAAATGCTTGCCAAGGCGGAGGAAAAGCTCTGTTTCTCCATCAAGTTTTGCACCTCCAATACCAAAGAAAGTTAGTCTACCTCCAAAGGTTTCATATAACATTTTCGAAGCTTTGCGATACATTATTCTTTTGAAAAGACTACTTGTAAGAAGTATTCTCCTCATAGCAGTTTTCTCTAGTTCTGGTTTGATAATGTTCTTATATGCTTTCTCAATAAATAGAGGTACTGTAAGTAGAGTAGTAGGTTTAACTATCTTTACACTTGTCATAAAGGTAGTTGATATAGGTAGTTTGTTGTGATAATACATTGATGCACCTTTCATAACTCCAGTTAGAAGCCCTAAGGTGTTTTCAAATGTATGTGAAAGAGGAAGCACTGAAAGATAAACATCTTTTTCGTTTATAGGCCAAATATGATGTATCTGTAGTAGTTGTGAAGCCAAGTTGCCATGAGTTAACATTACTCCTTTGCTAAAACCAGATGTGCCTGAGGTATAAATAATAACTGCAAGGTCCTCTGGGGTTGGTATTGTCTTAGTTCCAACTGACAAATTCTCTTTTTCGCTTATTATTTCAAGGTTATCAAGTTTTATTATTGTTTCAATATTTGAGTAAGCATCTTGATCCGTTTTTGGATTCAAACGTTCTGAAACAAAGACAAGCTTTGCATCGGAATGGTTTACGCAATTTGTTATTTCATCCTTAGTGAAGTCAGGCAAGAGAGGAACAACTACAGCTCCCATATCAACAATTGCAAAATAAGCAATTGACCACGCAGGACTGTTTTCACCAAGAATAACAACCTTATCTTGGTGACCAATACCTTTTGATACTAATATATCCTGAACTTCTTGAACTTTCAAATAGAATTCAGAATATGTTATTGGCTTATCGCCAACAAAAGCCATTAAAGGGTTGTTTGCAAAAGTCTTGACACTATACTGCAAAACTTCGTGCAGGGTTTTTGAATTTAACATCAAATATTATTTAGTTTATACTAAGCGATAGTAATTGTTAGAACTACTAATCAGCTTGCAAAGAAACGAATAATTTATCATATAGAGTATAAATTTAGATATTTATAACTAATTCTCAATCATTCATTAGTTATTATTCTGGTGATTTAGATAATATTTAAGCTTAGCAGTTAGTCTCTTATTATGAGTAATCTCTTTGTCAAAGTCAGGTGCTTTTGAAACGGTATCTTATGTGAATAATGTGCCGTTTTGTTTTTTTTTGTTAGCGACTTGCAAAAAGAAAGTATCCAAGAAATGTTAGGGCTAATCCAAGTAATATACTTCCTAGGATATATAGAATTGCTTGTATGTTTTGGGAGTTTTGCAGTAGGCGAAGGGTTTCTACAGAGAAGGTTGAAAAGGTGGTAAAGCCTCCGCAGATGCCAATTAGAAAAAAGGAGTTAAATTGATTCTGATTTTGGAATTGATATTTATTTGAAAGCCCTATCAATAGTCCAATAAGGAAGCATCCTAATAAGTTTACTAAAAAAGTAGCCCAAGGAAAGGTATGTATTGCTTTTGTATTAAGTAGTTGGCTTATGCCAAATCTTAGTAAAGAACCAATTCCTCCTCCTAGGGCTACTAGTATATATGCTTTCAATTGTTTATTAGCTTATTTGTTTTAATACTTTTGCGGTGTATTCTTTTTCAATAGCATCTGCTTTTTCTATTAATACCTCACCTTTTGCAAGAATATCATTAACAAAAGCCTTGTCATTTAGCGAAGCTGCATTGATTTTAATATTCATAAAGGCTCCATAACAAGCTGCTCTTGCACACAAGATACCAACTGCGGCATCTGTTACTGAATTAGGGTTTCCTGTTTCTACCATTGCCTTGCATATTTCAAATACTTCAAATGATTTGCAAAGTGTACGGTAAGGAATTTCTATTGCATATTTTGTTGCTTCTTGAATTGCATTTGTTCTTGCTGCTTTTTCTTCGTCAGTTTTCTTTGGTAAGCCAAAAGCGTCCATTATCTTATTGAAAGCATTTGTGTCTTCATCAACAAGGTGGATTAATTCGTCTTTTAAGGCTTGTCCTTTTTCTGCAATTATTGAAAATTCTTCCCATCTTTCATCCCAACCTGCTTTATGTGAAGAAAGGTTAGCCACCATTGTTGCAAGTGAAGCACCAAGACTTCCCATATAGGCTGCAATTGAACCACCACCAGGAGCAGGGCTTTCTGATGCAGTTTCATTTGCAAACTCAACGCAAGTCATATCAACTAATTTCTTCTTAGACTTATCTTCAATTAGGTATTCAATAATCTTTTCTTCAGGGTTAAATGGTTTTAAGTCATCTAATCCCATAGATTTGATTGCTATTTTAATCAGTTCTTTATCATCAACTCCAAGTGAACGTTCTTGTCTTGCAAGATAATACTTACCAGCATCAATCAAGGTTTTCTTAGGAACTACTCCAACAATTTCAACGCCAGTAACTCTTATTCCTCTTGCACCTGCCTTCTTACATACTTCTTCAAAGCATATATGTAGAGGAGTTTCTGAAATATTAGTAATATTCATTGAAACTTGAGCCAGGCCATATTCTTCAATAAACCAACCAATAGCCTTGGTTCCTTTTAATGAGCCAGGAATTGTAATCTGTTTTCCATTTTCATCCTTAAGTAGTTTCCCATTTAGTTTTCCTCCCTCTCTTGCAGGACGACCTTTTTCTCTAACATCGAAAGCAATTGCATTAGCCCTACGAGTTGAGGTAGTATTAAGGTTGTAATTAACTGCAATAAGGAAATCTCTTGCCGAAATAGCAGTAGCACCAGATATAGCAACCTTATCGCTCCATATACTTGGACCAAAACAAGGCTTCCAATCAGTTGAACCTATCCTATCTTTTAAACCCTCATATTCTCCTTGGCGGCAATTAGCAAGGTTTCTTCTCTTAGGTTCAAGGGCTGCATCTTCGTATAAGTAAACAGGGATTCCTAATTCTTCTCCCACCTTCTTTCCAAGTTCTCTTGCATATTCAGCAACCTCTTCCATGCTAATATTAGCAACAGGAATTAGAGGACAAACGTCGGTAGCACCAAAACGAGGGTGGTCACCGTGGTGTTGTCTCATATCTATAAGTTCGTTTGCTTTCTTTATAACCCTAAAAGCAGCTTCTATAACTTGTTTTGGCTCACCAACAAAAGTTATAACAGTCCTATTAGTTGTTGCACCTGGATCTACGTCCAATAATTTCACGCCTTCAACTTTCTCTATCTCAGCAACCACTTGGTCGATGATTCCTTGGTTACGTCCCTCACTAATATTTGGAACACATTCAATCAATTGTTTCATAGTGATATATTTCTTTCTTAATAATTTCTTAATCTTTTCTTTGTTATTTATACTCAAAAAGGCATAGCTAACAATTTGCAAAGGTCTGCAAAATAAATGATATGGGAGCAGTTTGCTATATCAATTTAGCTTTTTTAATAGTATCTTACTATATCTATTAGCCTAACCCCATCAAGCCAAACAGCAATACAGCCAACAACTCCATTCTCTCCTTTTTTCATTATAGGTTGTAGGGTCTTGTCGTCAACTATTTCAAAATACTCTATTTCAAAGTCTTTAATATACTTAAACTCGTCAATAACAAAGCTTTTGATTTGAGATATAGATAGATTGTCTTTCATTGAAAAGGATTTCTTAAGAATTTGATTTATCCTTGGAGCAACCTTTCTTGCCTCTTCACATAGTCTAACATTTCTTGAACTAATTGCTAAACCATCTTCTTCTCTAATAATTGGGCAAGCAACAATACTAACAGGTGAGCTTAATTGTGAAACCATATCCTTAATAATAGCAAGTTGTTGGTAGTCCTTTTCTCCAAAATAAGCTCTATTAGGTCTTACCCAAGAAAACAATCTACTTACAATAACTGCAACCCCATTGAAATGTCCTGGTCTTTGAGCTCCCTCCATAACTTCTTCAAGTTTACCAAAAGAAAAACTTTCCTTTGCCTGCTCTGGATAAACTTCTTCAGCTATGGGACAGAATAAAACATCACAGCCATTTTCTTCTAATAGCTTTCTGTCTTTTTCAATATCACGAGGATATTTCTTTAGGTCTTCTTTATTATTAAACTGAATAGGATTAACAAAGACACTGCATACAACTATGTCGTTTTCTTTTCTTGCCTCTTCAATTAAAGAAATATGACCACTATGTAATGCTCCCATTGTTGGAACAAATCCAATAGTTTTGCCTTGTTTTATTATATCTTCAATATATAATGATAACTCATCTATATGTTCAATTGTTCTCATATTGATTTCTTTGGTTTTTTTTGTAAATTACTCGTCCTCTTTATCTTCTTTATCTTCTTCTGTTACATCTTCGTAATCAGTAAATCCTACCTTTTCTTCGTAATCAATCCTATTTTCACCTTGGTTTTTGAAAGTATTTTCAAATTGTTTCTTAGCCTGATGCAACTTGATTAAAATATCTATAATAAAGCTAAAAAAGGTTATAAGAATACTAAAAACAACTGCATCAAAAAACTTCTCAACCACAAAGCCTGCACCAAGAATTAAGCTTGTAATATAAACTATTAAAGCATTAATTACTAAGTTGAAGAGACCTAAGGTTGAAACAATCAAGGGGAGTGATAATAAGACCAAAATAGGTTTAAGAAAGGCATTAAGAAGACTTATTATGATTGCAGCCAGTAGGGCATAACCTATGTTTTCTATTATAGCAAGTGAAAACAACTGGCAGGTTATGAAGATTGATATTGTCATTATCAATGTCTTAATCCAAAACCTTTGGCTATTTATTGGAGGGTTGTCGTTTGAAAAATTCATCTTAATATTTGCCATCTTTATCTGTTTAAATTAGCTTGCAAATATACTAATAAAAAATTAATGTGTAAGTTTGCAAAAATATTAAGTTATGAACAAGGGAAGAGAATCAAAACCACATATTGGAGTATTTGGAAGATGCAATGTTGGAAAAAGTACTTTAATAAACAAGCTTGTAGGACAAGAAATTTCAATTGTAAGTTCTCAAGCAGGCACAACAACCGACACTGTTAAGAAATCAATGGAGATTAAAGGTATTGGAGCTGTTGTTCTTATAGATACTGCAGGAATTGATGACAAGTCAGAATTAGGAATCAAGAGAATTGAAAAATCATTAGAGATTTTCTCTCAAATAGACCTTGCATTAATTACTTTTAATAATGATTTTGGTGAGGAAGAAGACAAATTAATTGGAGAATGTAAGAAGTTTAATGTCCCTTATGTGTTAATATACACCAAGAGTGACTTATCTCCTCTAAGAAGAGACCTCAAAGCAACAATTGAAAAGCAATATAAGAAAAAGATTGTTGAGTTTGCTCACGATAATGCAAAAACAACAGTAGCTCTTACAAAGAAAATAGTAGAAACAATTCCTCCCTCATCATATCAGAAAAAAGGAATACTGGGAGGACTTATTAAGAAAAATGATGTAGTTCTTCTTGTAACTCCAATTGATAGTGCTGCACCAGAGGGAAGACTTATTTTGCCACAGGTTCAGCTTATAAGAGATGTTTTGGATAACGATGCAATAACAATTGTTGTTAAGGAAACTGAATTAGAATATGTTTTGAAAAATGTTTACACCAAGCCTGATTTAGTTATTGCTGATAGTCAAGTCTTCGATTTTGTTAATAAAGTTGTTGATGATAAAATATTATTAACTAGTTTCTCTATTGTCTTAGCAAGATTGAAAGGTGCGTTTGACGAATATGTTAAAGGCACTCCAAAACTTGATAGTTTGAAAGATGGAGATAGAATCTTGATGTTAGAATCTTGTTCTCATCAACCAACATGTGAAGATATTGGCAGAGTTAAACTACCAAAACTAATAACCAATTACACAAAGAAAAAGCTTGAATTTGAAATTGCATCAGGAACAACACCTTTCCCTCGTCCAATTACAGATTATGCATTGGTTATTCAGTGTGGTGGATGTGTTGCAACAGAAAAACAATTAAAAAGTAGACTACTTACAATAATCCAAGCACAGGTTCCTATCTCTAATTATGGAATTGCAATAGCTTATATGACTGGAATATTTAAAAGAGCAACAAAGATGTTTGCTGAAAAAGCATAGAGCTTGTGCTTATTATAAAATAAATTATTACCTTTGGGCATTGAATTATAACGTTTTTTTATATGAAGAAACTCTTTTTTATTATTATTAGCATTTTGTTTTTATCCTCTTGTTCAAATGAGCTTTATAAGTATTACGATTACGATAATCTTTTATATGCTTATAGCACAACAGATTTTTCTGAAAAAGAGATGAAGAGGTTTTCAAGAAAATATACAAAAATAGTTGATTCTCCGAAAGGTAAACGCAAGCTCCCTCCTCCTGGTACTTGTGCAGAATATGGTTATCTTCTTTATATGCAAGGAAAAACCAAAGAAGCAAAAGAATACTTTATAAAAGAAACTGTTATTTACCCTGAATCACAAACCTATGTTGATGCACTAATAAAATCACTTGAACTATGAAAAAAGCATTATTATTAATATCAATAGTATTTCTTTTTGTGAGTTGTGATGTTGCAAAAAAGATAATCGACAAAAACATGCCCGAAGAGGTAGATCAAACTGAGGATGTTATTGCCGAAATAACTGGGGAAAAGAAAGAAGTAATAATAGATACAACGGTTACTCTTTTAACTAAGAAAGAAATAAAAAAAATTAAGAAAGACAGAGAAAAAGAAGATAAGATAGCAAGAGGCGATACGCTTGGCTTTGTTAAAAAGAAATTCTACCAGTTCTTCCCAAAAAGAGAAGATAGGATTGTATCATATCCTAAGATGTATTCCGAGAAACCAAAATCAATACTGCTTATATATCCTTGGAATCGTTCCAAAAACCAATACGCCTCTGAGATGTATATAATAAACTTATCTAAGGAGCTATCCCAAAGAGGCTATTACGTTATTCCAACAATGGTTACCCTCAACAAGCATACGCAAGACACAATGTTTTCTTCTCAATACATTAAAGCTGATGAGATAAGAAAATATAAAGAAGAGTTTGGAGCCGATGCAGTGATGTTTGTAACAGTTTATTCTCTAAGTAAGCCATGGTGGTCAACAAATATTAACTCTGTTGCAGAATATGCCTTATTATCAACCACCACCACAGACACTCTTTTTTATAGAAGGGCAGACTTCAATTACGACAGTCCAATTCCTCCCTATAAACCAATTAAATCTAAAGATACTTATGAAATGGATCAAAGAACAATACCTCTTTTTGGAACCTGCTTCCAAATGCAAAGGTCTGTTTTTATGGATTTTCCTTACGGACCCTATCATAAGAACTATTTAAAAGACCAAAAGAAGTTCTCCTACCAAAGAGAGATGAGATATAAGATTGATGCACGACCAAGTTAATAGATAAATGAAAGTTAAGACAGTTTTTTTTTGTAAGGAATGTGGAGCTCAGTCTTCAAGTTGGATAGGTAAATGTCCTCAATGTGGTGCTTGGAACTCCTACGTGGAGGAAGTAGTACAAAGAGAGGGCGATAGTAAGTTTAATATTAAAAAGACTAAATCCTCATCAAAGCCACAGCCAGTTAACCAAATCACATTCTCACAAGAAGAAAGAATAGACACCAAAGATATTGAACTAAACAGAGTATTGGGTGGAGGATTAGTAACAGGCTCTGTTGTTTTGGTTGGAGGAGAGCCAGGAATTGGGAAAAGTACTCTAATGCTTCAAGTTGCACTTAACTGCAAAGGAAGGAAAATACTATATGTAAGTGGAGAGGAAAGCCTACAACAAATTAAGATGAGAGCCGATAGGGTGGAGGGAGAGAATGAAGATTGTTTTATTTTAACCGAAACAAATATCCAATCTATATTTCAGCATGCAGAAGACCTCAAACCCCAAATCATAGTCATAGATTCAATTCAAACAATTACCACAGACTCAATTGACTCATCACCTGGTAGCATATCACAAATAAGAGAATGTGCAGGAGAAATACAAATGTATGCTAAGAAAGAAGGAATTGCATTTTTCTTAGTTGGTCATATAACAAAAGATGGAGCAATTGCAGGACCCAAAATACTAGAACATATTGTCGATACAGTACTTCAGTTTGAAGGAAATAGGCATTATGGCTACCGTATGCTACGCTCCATTAAGAATCGTTTTGGTTCCACAAGTGAACTCGGAATTTACGAGATGCAGTCCACAGGTCTTCGCCAAGTAAATAACCCTTCCGAAATACTACTTTCCCAAAGAGATGAAGCACTTAGCGGAACAGCAATTGCAGCAACCATTGAAGGAACTCGTCCAATCCTAATAGAAACCCAGGCCTTAGTTGCCAACTCCAATTACGGCACAGGACAAAGAACATCCACAGGTTTCGACCTTAGACGATTGTCAATGCTTTTAGCAGTTTTAGAAAAAAGGGGAGGCTTTAAGCTAATCAATAAAGATGTTTTCCTAAATATTGCAGGAGGAATAAAGGTTGATGACCCAGCAATTGACCTAGCAGTTCTTGTAAGCATAATCTCATCTTCGGAAGACCTTTCCATAAGTTCCCAATACTGCTTTGCAGCCGAAACAGGACTAAGCGGAGAGCTAAGACCCGTAACCAGAATAGACCAAAGAATAGCAGAGGCCGACAAGTTAGGTTTTGAGAAAATCTTTATATCAAAATACAATATCAAAGGCTTAGATTCTTCAAGATTTAAAATAGAAATCATCCCCTTATCCAATATAGAAGACGTATTACGCTATATATTCTCTTAATCTTAAAACATAGAATATGAAAAAGAACAATAAGAAACATAGATTGTGGAGTGGAGGTCTTTAATCCTGTTTTGAGGTTTCAATAACCAATTTGAATGTTCTTGCAGAAAACCTATCATCTGTTCAGTATACTGCATTACTTCCAGCTACAGTTACTTCCAGTGCTAATGTTTATAAAGGAGTTGTTCTTAAAAATCTATTCAAGCTTTGTATCCTTCTATTGACCATGAAATAACAATTTTATATATAGATAAGGTTAAGTATCATTTAAAAGATTATAATATGAAAATAAAGAAAATCTTCAGTACAGTATTCTCCATTCTGAAAGTTACTTTTAAGAGATAGTGGGATCGTGATTCTTTTTCCCAAAGCGAAGTCATTGCATACAATGCTATATTTTCATTGCCTGGATTATTAGTTGTAGTACTTGCAATAACTGGTTATTTTTGGGGACAAGAAGCTGTTAGCGGTAAGTTACACCAAGAAGTAGCTCAGACAATGGGAGTAAATACTGCCGACCAAATACAAAGCATAGTATTATTTGCCAACAAAAGCAAGGATTCCATATGGGCAACCATTATTGGTATAGGCATCATTGTTTTTGGTGCAACAAGAGTATTACAATATAATTGGTCTGAATCCTTATTGTTTTTTTTCCAAATACTCAATTTTATAATTTCTCTTGGTATAATTTCAATCTTATTTGCGCTTATGTTTAAATTCCTGCCTGATATCAAAATTAATAAGAACCCCAAAGTAATTACAATAAA
>DUQY01000269.1 GCA_012837565.1 Bacteroidales bacterium
CGCTCGTCATTTGGAATCTCTTAAAAAAGTTCTTAAGACCATAGAAGCCATAGAACAAGAATTTCAACACAATATTCCCTCCGACCTTATTGCATCTAATATACGCACTGCCCTACATCATGTTGGAGAAATTACAGGAGAAGTAACCACGGAAGATATATTAGGCAATATATTCTCAAAATTCTGTGTAGGAAAATAGAGTTAATTAATGTTCTACTCCATTAAGGAATACCCTCTCCTTACTTTGAATATGCGATACCCTACCGATGTATATTCCAAAACCATCTTATTTGTACTGAAAAAAGCTTAGACTTTATAAAACGGTAAAAATCGACAATTAAATCATATCTGCGTTTTGCCAAATTATTACTGCGTTTCACGAAATTAAACTCAAGGAATAAAAAATTAAACTCAAGGAATAAAAAATTGTTCTCAAGAGTTAGTTCTCTTAAGGAATATCTTAAATAACCTACTGCATTTACCTTGCTTAGTAATTTTATTTTGCGACACCCAAAACATGTCGCAAAAACTATAATATTATGATATGGAAGCTAATACAAAATATGGCGAAAAATTTTGTCAAAGTCAGGAGAGTTTATTAATATTCTACTCCATTTAAGAATACCCTCTCAACCTTATTCGTTCCATAATAATATGGCATATATTCAAGGTTGGGGATTTCTTTTGTGATATAGAAATTAGCTATCTTGCCCTTAGCTATTGATCCATGGGTCTTTGAAATTCCCATTGCATAAGCAGAGTTGATGGTTGTTGCATTGAACGCTTCCTGTGGGGTCATCCTATAATTAACACAAGCAAAACTTATAATCGTTTGCATATTTCCACTCGGAGAAGAACCTGGGTTGAAGTCGGATGCCATGGCTACTGGCAAGCCTGCTTCCATCATTTTTCTTACTGGGGATAGTCTCATATTTAGGAAGAAGGCTGCTCCTGGTAGGACGGTGGGCATGGTTTCTGAGCCTAATAGGCATTCTATTTCGGCATCGCCTACAAATTCTAAGTGGTCGCATGATAGTGCGTTGTGCTTTACGGCTACTTGTATTCCGCCTGAGTAGTCGAGTTCGTTGGCGTGTATTTTTGGTCTCATGCCGTATTTTGCTCCTGCGGTTAGTATGCGGTCAGTTTCTTCTACGGTGAAAAAGCCTTTGTCGCAGAATACGTCTATGTAGTCGGCGAGGTTTTCTTTAGCTACTTGGGGTATCATGTCGTTTATTACTAGGTCTACAAATTCTGATTGCCTTCCTCTATAATCCATTGGTACTGCATGGGCTCCTAAGAAGTTTGATTTTATTGTTAGGGGTGATGCCTCTTTTAGTCTTTTTATCACTCTTAGCATCTTTAGTTCACTTTCGGTGTTTAGTCCGTAGCCCGACTTTATTTCTACTGCTCCTGTTCCCATCTTTATTATTTCGTCTAGGCGTTTCATTGCGTCTTCAAACAGCTCATCTTCGGTGGTTTCTTGTAGACGTTTTGCGGAGTTGAGTATGCCTCCTCCTCTTTCAGCTATTTCTTCGTATGAAAGTCCTCTTATTTTGTCTATATATTCTATTTCCCTTGAGCCTGAATAGACTAAGTGGGTGTGTGAGTCGCAAAAGGATGGGAAGACTAGCCTATTTGAGGCGTCTACTATTTTGTCGGCATTGAATTTTTTTATGTCTTCCATTGTGCCAAAGTCAATGATTTTGTCGTCCTCAATGAGTAGGTAGGCGTTTTTGATAGTTGTTATCTCTGCCATGTCTTTGCCGCATACCTTAAGTCTTGGGGTTTCTTCTACTTGTATTAGTTCTTTTATGTTTCTTATTAGGGTTCTCATATATTTTATTTTTCTTGTTTCTCTTGGGCTTTGTTTGGTCTTTTTCTTTATTATTGGTCAAACATTAAATCCATATAGCTTTTGTCAAATATTTGTTTTGCTAGTTCTGATATGGTTATTTCTTGGTAGGTCTTGGAGGTTGCCACTTGTTTTACTTTGCCTTGCTTTAGCTCTAGTATTTTGTTGTTTTTCTCTATTTGCTTGTCTATTATCTTATAGGTTATTTCTTGTTCTGGGTGGTAGTGTGCGTAGTGGGTTAGTATTTTTTCTACATCAATTATTCTTAGCATGCCATTATGACATGGTTTGAGTATTGAGATGTCGTATTCTAGCTCCTCATATAGGTCAATTGTCTTTTGTTCGTGGACTATTGCTTTATGGAGGTTTGGGTTTTTCTCTTTTACGAAGCAGTTGGCGTATCCGTATTTTAAGTATGTATCGGTTAGCTTTTGGGTGGCTGGTATAAGGCAAGAGAGGGCGTAGTCTTGTTTTATTAGTTCTTTAAATATGTTTTGCATAGCAAAAGTGAAATATCCTTTACCTCTATGTTCTAGACTGACTAAGACCGCTGTTACGTAGCCTATTGGGATGTTTGAATTATGGTACTTGTAGTTGTACTTAACTATCAGCCCCATATATATGAACTCATCTTCTAGGTTTTCGGTATTTATGATGAGGTTTTGATCTTGGTAGTAGGTTGCAAAGTACTTATCTAAAAATTCTTTCTCGTCTCCAAAATGTTTTTCCCATTCCCTTTTTGCTATTTCTTCTTTCATAATAAGGTGGCTAGGGTTTTATGTATTAACTCAACGGGCTGGTATGATAGCTTTGCCTTTCTTAATCCCTCTAAGCCTAAGTCTTCTTCTCTGTTGACGTATATGAAGTCTTCTGGAAGACGGCTTGTAAACTCTTTGTTTATCATTGCATAGCTTCCCTCAAAACTGGTATTGGCTTTCTCAATATGGGTGCAGAAGGTTTCATTATTTACTTTTGAGCCAAGGGTAAAGGCTACCATATCGCCTTCAACTAACAAGGCTCCTGCCCTTATTCCTAAGCTGTCGAAATGGTCTGCAAAATAGTTTATTACTTTTAGTTCTTCTTTGTAGCCTTCGATGTTTTCGGGATGAAATTTTTCATTCTCAATTAGCCAACGTTCTGCAAACTTTATGCATAAATTAACATTTGAGGAGTTTATCTCTATATACTGGTAATCGTATAACTTGGAGAATTTGTTTACGTGGTTTCTTTTGGCTTGAAGTTTCTTTCCACTAAGGGTTGATAGGGATTCTTTTAGGTAGACATAATCGAAGAACTTTCTTTTTTCAACTATGGAGAATCTATCGCAAAAACGAACCTTGAACTCATCGTTGCAATCTATCATCATATTCATCTTTAGATCTTGTTCTTTGGCATCTACTATTAGTTTCTCAATTATCTCCACTCTATTTCCTGGTCCTATGGGGCAGTGATAGCAAACTTCGTGGTATAGGTCAAAATGAACTCTTGTGACTAATGTGTTGTCAATTATTGCATATTCTGCATTGAGGGCAAACGACCAAGCACATAGGTTGGCAAAAGCTGTCTCACAGTTCTTTATCTTCTTATATTGGTAAAAAGAATCGAATAGTTCTCTATCTTCTGGGGTTACTTTTTTAAATTGTATCATAAATTTGTCAATTTTATAAGTGCAAATATACTAATATTAAATATTTCTATATATCTTTGCCGTAGTTTTTAATAATAAACATAAAAAAATCATGGTAAAACTAAAATTATCTATTTTTTTGCTTTTCATTATTCTTGCTACAAGTTTTATGCCTTTGTATGCAGATAACGATATTAAAGCAATGGTTACATCAAATGAATCAACTTTTTCGGAAGATATGAGTTCTTTTGCTCCTAGAAAAAGACCAAAATCGAAGAAGAAAGGTAAGAAAGGAGGTAGAAGAGGAAATAAAGGACAAGAACAATTCCGCATTGGTTTTGAACTAGGTGGAAATCTTTCTTCTTTTACATACTCTAAAGAATATGCAGATAATAAGAAAGCTATTTTTGGCGATTCATATGCAAGTTCTTCTGGAATGGGATTTCAAGCTGGAATATACGCAGATTATAATATTAGTGAGTATCTTTTCGTAGAGGCAGGAATATATGGAATACAAAGAACTTCTGAAGAAGCTTTTGTTACGACAAACCCTTTAGCTGCATCAGCTTCAGTACTAACATATACTCCACTTTATTTGCAAATTCCAATTCTTTTTGGTGTGAACTTTTCTTTGTCAGATAATTTCTCACTAAATGTAAAGGTTGGTCCTTATTTGGGATTTGGTCTTGCTGGAAATGTGAAAGCAGTTACTACTATTACTACTATTATGGCAGGAATTGAGCCAATAACGAAAGAAGAAAAAATAGATTTCTTTGGTGATGGAGTTGAGAAATTAGATTATGGTTTAAGAGCTGGTCTTGGTGTTGAATTTTCAAAAATTACTGTTGGATTCTTTATGGACTATGGTTTAGCTAATATATTTAAAGATGCTCCTGACAATTTTTCTATGAAAAACTTCTCACTAGGAGTAAATGTTGGCTATAGATTCTAAGGATAAGAAAACCTAATATCTTAAATTAATGAAAAGAGGCAGTATACTTGTCTCTTTTTTTTATATTTGCAGATTAGAATTGTTTATATGTCGAAAAAGAAAACTAAATACGTATTTGACCAAAAGTCATTGTCTTTTAAGATTAAACACACAACATTGAACGAAAAAATTAAGACTGTGTCGTTTAGTGCTGGTTTTGGTCTGGTTATGGCAGTGGTATTTATTGTGGTGATTTATTTTTTTATTGATTCACCCAAGGAAAAAATACTTAAACGACAGGTGCAGAACTACGAAAGGCAGTATGATGTTTTGAATAAGGAGATAGAGAATTTGTCGGAAATATTGCATGTTATTGAAAGCAGGGATAAGGATGTGTATAGGGTGATCTTTGAGGCTGAACCCTCCGAGATTAACTATGACAAGCTTACTAATAAAAATAGTCTTATTCTTAGTTCTGAGTTAAATACTAGTAATTTAATTATTAATACTTCGAAAAAGGTTGATCAGATTGCAAAAAGGTTATATCTTCAGTCTAAGTCTTTTGATGAGGTCTTCCCTATTGCTAAGAGTAAGAAGGAGCGTATGACTTGTATGCCTGCCATTTTGCCTATTTCACATAAGGCCTCTAACTTGGTATCGGGCTTTGGGTCTCGCTTCCACCCTATTCTTCAAATTAGGAGGATGCATACTGGTATTGACTTTTCAGCAAAGACTGGAACACCTGTTTATGCTACGGCTGATGGTGTTGTAAGTGACCCTAATGGCTCTGGTACTGGTTATGGAATTTGCATACTTATTAATCATGGCTTTGGGTTTGAAACTCTTTATGCTCATCTTTCGAAAATGAAGGTTCGCTCTGGTCAAAAGGTTAAGAGAGGTGATGTGATTGGTTTTGTAGGCAATACGGGCTTGACTCAGGCTCCTCACCTTCATTATGAAGTGCGTAAGAATGGGTCTGCTGTTAATCCGGTTTATTATTTCTTCAATGATTTAAGTATTGAGGAATATGAGAAGGTGATTGAGAAATCGAAAGAAGATAATCAAAGTTTATCGTAAAATGGAAGTAAAAATTGAAGAACAAGCAGGGTTTTGCTTTGGTGTTATTTCTGCAATTAATCTTGTGGAAAAAGAATTAGAGAATACTGATAAGATATATTGTTTAGGTGATATTGTCCATAATAATATGGAGGTTGATAGGTTGGCAAACCTTGGCTTAGAGGTGGTGGACTTGGAGAGGATGAAAGAGCTTAAAGATACTAAGATTGTTATTAGGGCTCATGGTGAACCTCCCTCAACTTATGAGTTGGCAAAAAAGAATGGTCTTGAGGTTATTGATGCTACTTGTCCTATTGTGCTTAGGCTTCAAGAAAATGTTAGGAAAGCATACCAAGAGATTCAGAAAACAGGTGGTAAGATAATTATTTTTGGAAAGAAGGGTCATGCTGAGGTCGTGGGCTTAGTAGGTCAGACTAATGGAGAGGCTTGCGTAATTAGCAATCTTGAAGATTTAGATAATCTTGATTGTTCAATTCCTCTTCATATATTTTCTCAAACTACAATGAATGCTGGAGAATATAAAAACATTTGCAAAGAGATTGAGATAAGGCTTGAGAGATTATGTAATTCTGGAAAGAACCAACTTATTATTACGGATTCTATTTGCAGGAAGGTCTCCTCACGCACTAGCCAACTGATTGAGTTTGCTGATACTGTGGATATGATTTTGTTTGTTAGTGGTAAACATAGCTCTAATGGTATGTATTTGTATTCGCTTTGTAAGAAACATAAGGAAAGAACTTATTTTATTTCATCTAAAGACGATATAAAGAAAGAGTGGTTTGAAAATTGCAATAGTGTTGGAATTTCTGGAGCTACAAGCACTCCTATGTGGTTAATGGAAGAGATTGCACAATATGTATCTAAGTAAACTTAAGCTTAGTAACTTTAAGAATATTGGTGAGACTGACCTTTCTTTCTGCAAGAACGTTAATTGTTTTGTTGGAGAGAATGGTGTGGGAAAGACTAACCTCTTAGATTCTATTCACTACCTTTCTTTTTGCAAGAGTTATTTCAATGTTATTGATGGGAATAATATAATGCACGATGAGGATTTCTTCGCTATTCATGGGTTGTATAATTTCGATGATAATTCATCTGAGAAATTTTCTTGTAGTTTGAAAAGAGGTCAAAGAAAGTTATTTAAGTGTGGTGATAAGGAGTATAATAGGTTTTCGGAGCATATTGGGAAGATTACGCTTGTTATGATTACACCTTCGGATCAGGAACTTATCATAGGGGCTAGTGAGCTTAGAAGGAGGTTTCTTGACTTGGTTATTTCCCAGGCTGATAGTCTTTATTTGGATAATTTGATTAGGTATAATAAGGCTCTTGAACAAAGGAATAGCTTGCTTAAACATTTCTCAAACAATGGGAGCTTTGATGAGGCTTCGCTTTTGATTTGGGATGAGCAGCTGATTGGATACGGCTCTAAGATACATAGAAAGAGGCAAGAATTTATTGGGGATTTTGCTAATTTATTTCAGTTCTATTATAATTTTATTTCATCGGAGAAAGAATGTGTTTCTTTGGATTATGAGTCTTTGGATTTGGAAAATAACTATGCTCAATTGCTTCTGGATTCAAGGCATAAAGATAGGGTACTTGGTTATACTTCCATTGGTATTCATAAGGATGATTTGGGTTTGAGGATGGATAAAAGGAACATTAAGAAATATGCCTCACAAGGTCAGCAGAAATCTTTCCTTTTGGCCTTAAAGCTAGCTCAGTTTGAATATATATTTAAAAGAACAAAGATTAAGCCTATATTGCTCTTGGATAATATTTTCGACAAATTGGATTTAAGTAGAATAAGTAAGCTTATGGAACTGGTTGGTAGCGATAGGTTTGGGCAGTCTTTTGTTACTGACACTCAAATTGGGAGGATTGAAGAAATTTTCAAAAACACAGATATCGAACATAGGATTTATA
>DUQY01000270.1 GCA_012837565.1 Bacteroidales bacterium
CTTTACAAATGCAATAGCACTTAGAGATATTTATGGTAGTATTGAAATAATGAAGAATGACATTTACCTCCAAGCAGGAAACAAACCCAGAACAGGACTTTTCTTAAGAAGAGTATTTACATCTATGCTTGAACCCCTACAAGTTGTAAACAATTCAATTTCAATAAGCGGGCCTTATACAAACACAGGAATAAACTCTGTTGGTATAGATTTAGATTCTATTTACTATGCTAAAATCTACTATAATACAGTTAAGGTTAGAGCTAGTAATAATAGTGCTATATCTAAATCATTATCAGTAGGAATGAGATGTGAAGATCTTAAAATTATAAATAACAACCTAGATAATGCTGGAAAAGGATATGCATATTATGTTAATACTCCAGGGACTCAAATTACTGCATCAAACAATAATAACTACACCTCAAATGGATTTTCACCTGTATTTTGGGTAGGACCAAAACAAACCTTAGATCTTCTTCAAGCTGCAAACTCACAGGATGCTCTTTCGGAAATGGTCAATAATCCGTTTTATAATGATTCATTACTTAGCCTAACCTATCCTTCCGACATTGTTAGAAAGGCTGAACCTTTAGATGACTACTCAACAGATATACTAGGTAATAACAGACCATTATCTCCACGACCAACAATTGGAGCTTATGAATATCTTTTCTCAAAAATAGATTGCGGACCAACAGATATATTAAGTCCTGATAGAACAATTAAATATGTTGAAAATCAACCTTTGAATGTTCAAGTTAGAGTTAAGAACTTTGGTTTATATGGTATAGATACAATAAAGGTAACTGCAATATTAAAATATAAGTCAGATACTAATCATATTATTCAGTCTATTAACCAAACCTTTATTCATAGTCTTAGCTCACTAGAATCAAACGATGTTACTCTTTCAAGTCCTTTATATCCACCTCTACATTTTAAAAATGTAAACGACTCACTTTTCCTTTGTGTATTTACAAACTTAAATGGAGATTCAATCCAAACCAATGACACTATTACAGTGAATTTCCAAACCATTCCTGCTACTAACATTCAAGTTATTAACACATTGCCAATATCGGAAAGATGTCAACTATATCAAACTCAAATTGCAATGACAATTAAGAGTATTGGAGAGAGTGCTATAACCAATGCCGACTCTGTTTGGTTAAGATACGAGGTTTATGAAAGACCTGATTTGTTTGCAAAAGAACTCTTAAGGTTCCCATACGATGATGGTACTACAAGTCATACATCTCTTCAAAAAGGCCAACAAATTGTCTATACATTTAACAAAACTGCAAACTTCTACCCTCAAGGACTTAATGACACAATATGGAGACTAAGATCAATCTCATCTTCTAAGAATGATAATGTAAAGGTAAATGACACATCTTTGTTTATAAATGTAAATTCTCGAGTTTCCCCGGCAGCTCCAATCACTCACGACACATCAATACATTATGGCACTTGGGCACAACCTTGGGCTAGTCAAGTTAATAATTTAGCAATTAAATGGTTTGCTGACTCAACCCTTGCCGACCCTTTCTATGCTCCTAATCAATATGCTGCTTCAACAAAATACAAAACAACACAGTTATTTGTTGACTCAACTTATTATCTAAGAGTTAATTTAACTCAATCATTCCCTTGCAAAAGTAATTTTACGCCTATTAAGGTTACAATGAAACCTCGTTCTCCAATTGACGGAGCATGTATAGGACTAGAAGGACAAGGTCCAACAGAACCTCCTTTAGACGGATGGGTATATATGACAGAGGCTGATACAATTAAAGTAAAGGTTTCTAACTATGGAACCATGCCTATTCAAAACTTTAATATAACATATAGCATACAAAAATCAAGTCCTGCCAACTCACCAATAATTAATGTAACTGAACAATGTACTACTGCTATTCAACCAGATCAATCATTTATTTACAGATTTGACTCATTAGCTGATTTCACAGGAACATCTTCATTTAAAATTAGAGCATGGGTTGATGTATTAAATGATGCAACAGCAATTAATGACACTTCAGGCATTTGGCTTGTTAAACCTAAGAATGGAAGCACAATTTACCCTCCAAGCACCTCTAGCAATGCAGCATCTTTAGATATTACTAGGGTTCAATTAGGAAACATGGACAACTCTTCTAATAACTCAGGACTAATATACACTGATTTCACAGAAATAATTAATCCAGTTGTTTTATTTAAAGGAATCTATGACTCAATTTATATAAAAGCAGAAAAACCTTCAAGTCTTATAGTAGAGCATGAGATAGGTGGAGCTGTTGGAGTATTTATAGACTGGAATAGAAATGGTATCTTTGAATCAACCGAAAGGGTATTCAGCGATACTATTTGGTCATCAGGAATTGCAAAGGGAAGAATTATTGTTCCTTCAAACACAATATCTGGTCACACAAAAATGAGAGTTATACTATGGCAAGGAAAAAACAAACTACCTGCTTTTGATGGAGATGCTCAACCTCCATTCGGAGAAGTTGAAGATTATAAGGTTTTAATAAGAAACACTTGGCCAATAAATGCTGAGTTAGTTAAATTTACAAAACCAGAAACCTTCCTTTCACAACAACAAAATGATATTAACCTTATACTTAGAAATGCAGGTACTTCTACATTAAATGCTGCAACAATAAACTGGTCAATGAATGGACAGGATGACGTATATAATTGGACAGGCTCCCTTGCACCAGCAGATAGAGTTGAGCTGACACTAAGAGCCAATGAGACAATTCCAACTGGTCAGACAAGGTTTATTGCACATGTTAATGTAGAGGGAGACGTATATCACCAAAACGATACAATTAGAAGAAACTCCTATATACCTAAAAAATTCTTTATGCCTTATAAATGTGATTTTGATGAAGAAGGATATGATGACTTCTATGCATTTGATGCAAACCCATTACTTCCAACCAATTGTTGGGAATTTGGAACTCCAGACTCAACAAACGCAACCATACGAGGAGCATTTTCTGCCCCTTATTGTTGGAAGACCGTTCTAAAAGGGAAGCATCCAGCAAATAATGAAAGTATTCTCTATTCACCAATTTTCGATGGTGGTATTGTAAAAGGAGACACAATGTCATTTATGATGAGAAGAGCATTAAATACTGGCAGTTACGTGCAAGTAGAGGTTCTTAACTATCGTGGCGAATGGTCACGTCTAGGTGCAAGAAATGATGGTAATGGAATAAACTGGTATAATCATGACTCTAACTGGTTCCATCAATCAAGTGGATGGACCAAACACACCTATTCATTACAAAAACTTAATGATTTGGATAATAGCAAGTTCCAAATAAGATTTGTTTTCAGAGGAGGCGGAACAGTTAATGATGGAATTGCAATAGATGATTTCCAAATTAAAAGAGCTCTAAGGCCATTGGATGTTGGAGTTGTTAAGATTGCAGTTGAACCTACTGAACTTCCTAACTTTGGATCAACTTATTACCCTAGAATTACAATTAGAAACTACGGTTCTGATAGCGTTACAAACTTTACAGCCTGCTATACTGCAGAGAATATGTTTATTCCTGTAACAGAAAACGTAACCCTATCAAGACCATTAGCACCTGGGGACACTGTTGGGTATTTATTTAATACCGGACAATATGTATATGACTACCTTCCAAATCCATTTAAATTAACTGCATTTACTCGACTTAGTCCAACTGATATATATTCTGACAATGACTCTATGAGTAGAACTATTGTTATTGGACCATTGAATCAAGACGCTGCTCTAAAAACATTATTAAGTCCACCTGAAACCGTTGTAGCTAATAGCGATGTTGAAGTAATTATTCATATAAAGAACTTAGGAATTCAAACAATTTCTAGTCTACCTGTTTACTACAAAGTTACTGGAAAAGACTTAGTTCGTGAAGTTATTAACTTCAACCCTCCACTCTACAATAACGAAGAATACATATATCGTTTCAATACTACTTATCGTTCATCTTACGGAGCAGTAAATCTAAGAACATGGACAGGACTCGAAGGAGACTTCTACCATGATAACGACACAATTTTCAGAAGAGTAACAGGAGCAAGCTCAACAAGAGACCTTGAAGCTAAGTTTATAACAATTGACGACTATAACACCGATTATATTGGAGTACAACTAACCATGCAAAATAATAGCTCATTAGGGATTAACAATATAGCTGTTGGGTACTATTATAATGGTGACAGGACAACAATGGTTGAAGAAACCTATCGTTTAGGAAACACTTTAACCGCAGGATCAACAGGGCACCATTACTTTCAAGCAACACTACCAAAAGCAAATGCACCATATTATGGAGTATGTGGATATGTTAGAATTGCAGATGACAATAATAACGAAAATGATACAACATGTACATTATATATTGGAAGAAGAGATGCTAAGAGTGATACCATCTACATAGAACATAACTCAAACCTAATGTCTGTTGTTCAACTAAGGGCAAGAAACATAGGAACAATTGGAGGTCCAATGACAATCAATGCAGGATATGTTTTAAATGGAGATTGGATGAACCCAGTTCGTCAAACATTTGATTGGCCTCATAACGAGCCTAATCCAAATATGATAAACTACCTAACCTTCGATAAAAAGATACCAAGAAACATGAACCAAGAATACGACATAGTTGCTTGGGTAGACTACCAATACGATGCTGACCGTTCAAATGACACAACTACCATTTACAAGACAACTGATTTAATTGGCTTAGAAACAGAAGATGAAGCAGATAAGTTCATCTTAGACCAAAACGTACCTAACCCATTAGAACATTCAACTACCATATCATTCACCCTTCCAAGTGCTGGAAAAACAAGATTCTTCGTTGTAAACAACTTAGGAAAGTTAATAATTAACGAAAACAAAGCATACTCAGAAGGCAGACACGAAATCTATCTCGACAACCTAGACCTCCCACAAGGAATATACTATTATAACCTTGAATATGAAGGACAGAGATTGTCAAAGAAAATGATTATCGTCAGGTAACATAACATCAAAACTCACACAATAAAGAGACGAAGCCAAGAAAACTTCGTCTCTTTTCTTTTTATATCAATATATTCCAGACTTTGATTATGCAACACCCAAAAATCTATTTCAGAAGTTATAATAATTTTATATGGCGATTAATTGAAAAATACAGTAAAAAGACTTGTCCAAATCAGTAGTAAATCTTTGTGAAAAAAGACTTGATATAAATTTGAAAAAGTGGGATATAAATTAAAAAAGGTGGGACATAAATTTGAAAAGACGGCGTCTTAATGAAACGCTGTTTTAATTTCCTGAAACAGCGTTTCATTTTTTTAAAACAGCGTTTCAGTAAATTATTACAGCGTTTTAATTTTGCGTCTTTACTCTAAACCCCTTTTGTGATAATAAATGCTCTCTAAGCTTGCCAAAACTCATTTTATTGTTGATAAGTATATCATCATTGACTTACAAGTAACCCTAAAACTACTTGGGGATGGGAGTGTTTTAAGTAATTTTACTTTGCGAGAATCTGAAATCTGTCCAAAAGCTATAATAATCTGATATGGTGATTGATACAAAGTATGGAAAAAGATTAGTCATAGTAAGTACTTCGTCTCTTTTCATTTTAAATCAATATATTTTCTTGCATTATGGCAACAAGTCGAAAAACTTTTTAAATTTGCAAAAGATAGACAATAGAAATAATAATAAGAAAAAAATATAATATGGACATAACGCATAAAATAATTGATTTTAATAACTCAGAAATATCATTTAAAAACAAGAAAAACAAAGAGCTAAGAGAAGCATACCTACTTTTCAAAGTAATGAATAATCCATTTATGGTAAAAATGGGAAAGCACCTAACAAACTTCGCCTTCTCAATTCACCTACCTATTGAATGGATTATTAGAAATACAATATATAAATACTTTGTAGGAGGGAGCTCCATTGAAGACTGTGCAAAAACTATTGACAAACTAAGTGCAAGAAAAGTAGGAACCATACTCGATTATGCAGCAGAGGGAGAAGAAAAAGAAGAATTCTTCGACAACACATTTGAGCAAGTAATGAAAACCATAGACTTTGCACACAAACACAAGAATATACCATTTAGCGTATTTAAAGTAACAGGAATAGGACGATTTGATTTATTTGTGAAAGTAAGCGAAAACCAAGAACTGACAGAAGAAGAAACCAAAGAATATGAAAGATTTGAAAACAGAGTAAAATCAATATTTGAAAAAGGAGATCAACTAAACATACCAATACTAGTAGATGCCGAACACTCATGGATACAACCAATGCTAGACAAAATGGTGATGAAATACATGGCAATATATAATAAAGAAAAAGCAATAGTACAAAACACCTACCAAATGTATCGTCATGACAGCTGCCAGAGGCTAAGAGACCACCATAAGATGGCACTTGAGGGCAAGTTCAAGTTCGGACTTAAAATAGTTCGTGGAGCATATATGGAAATTGAAAGAAAAAGAGCGCAAGAAAAGAATTACCCATCCCCTATCCAGCCCGACAAAGGTGCAACCGACAGAGACTTCAACAACATGACAAAATACCTAATTGAAAACGTCGACACAATAGACTTCATGGTAGCAACCCATAACGAAGGAAGCTCGGCCCTACTTGCCAAACTAATACAAGAGCATAACCTCCCAAAAGACCACCCTTCCATATATTTCTCACAACTCTATGGTATGAGCGACCATATAACCAACAACTTAGCCGACCGAGGCTATAACGTAGTAAAATACGTTCCCTATGGTGAAGTAAAAACCATGATGCCCTACCTATTCCGAAGAGCAGAAGAAAACTCCTCAGTAAAGGGACAAACCTCAAGAGAGTTAAACCTTATATCGGGCGAAATAAAAAGAAGGAAACAAAACAAATAAGCCATTTATATAACTCTTCGTTTCAGTAATTTAATACAATACATTATGATAACAAATAACCCTATTGTGGCATTAGTTTATGATTTTGATGGGACGCTTTCGCCTGGGAATATGCAAGAGTTTGGATTTATTAGGGCTTTGGGGCAGGATGCTAAGGAGTTTTGGAAAAAGAATACTAAGATGTCGGTGGAGAATGATGCGAGTCATATTCTTTGTTATATGAACCTGATGGTCAGGGAGGCTAAAGAGAAGGGTATTTCCTTAAAGAAGGAGTCTTTTCAGGCATTTGGTAGGGATATTGAGCTATTTGAGGGGGTGAAAGAGTGGTTTGATTTGGTTAATGCTTATGGTAAGGAGAAGGGCTTGGAGATTAAGCATTATATTAATTCTTCGGGTTTGAAGGAGATGATTGAGGGAACGACTATTGCTAAGGAGTTTGAGGCTATTTATGCTTGTTCTTTTCTTTATGATGATCAGGGAAAGGCTTTCTGGCCGGCTATTGCTGTGGATTATACTACCAAGACTCAGTTTCTTTTTAAGATAAATAAGGGGATTAAGAGTGTTAGTGATAATATTGCAATTAATGAGTTTGTTGCAGAAGAGGATAGGCATGTTCCTTTTAAGAAGATGATATATTTTGGTGATGGAGAAACGGATATTCCTTCCATGAAATTGGTTAAAGATCATGGTGGTCATTCTATTGCGGTTTATACTCCAGAAGATATTGAGAAGAAACTAATAGCTGAGAAACTAATCTTAGAGAATAGAGTTAATTTTGTCTGTCCTGCTGATTATTCTAAAGATAAAGAAATATTCAAGGTTGTTGCTACCATTATTGATAAGATAAGGTCTGATTTTGATTTCGAAAACTTAGAGAAAACTCATAAAGCAAATGCTGTCAAAACTAAATAATTCTAAGACATGAAAAAAGCGAAGCTATTTAATTGACTTCGCTTTTTATATTGTTTTCTACTTGGTTTAGTAGATAATAAGTTGTTTTATTTATTTGGCGTAGTTTACGGCTCTGGTTTCTCTAATTACCGTTACTTTTATCATTCCTGGGAATACCATTTCGGATTGGATTTGTTTTGATAAGTCCACTGAGATTTGGTTTGATTCTGCATCTGATATCTTTTCTGCAGCTACAATTACTCTTAGTTCTCTACCTGCCTGTATTGCGTATGTCTTAACAACTCCTGGATAAGACATTGCTATTTCTTCAAGTTTGTTTAGTCTATTGATATAAGCTTCTACTACTTCTCTTCTTGCACCTGGACGAGCTCCTGAGATTGCATCACATACTTGTACGATTGGTGCATAAAGACTTTCCATCTCTATTTCGTCGTGGTGAGCGCCAATTGCATTACATATTTCTGGTTTCTCTTTGCAACGTTCTGCAAGCTTCATTCCGTGAATTGCGTGTGGAAGTTCTGGTTCGTTGTCTGGCACTTTACCTATATCATGAAGTAGTCCTGCTCTTTTAGCTATCTTTGGATTAAGCCCTAGCTCCGATGCCATGGTTGCACAAAGGTTTGCTACTTCTCTTGAGTGTTGTAGTAGGTTTTGCCCATATGATGAACGGTATTTCATTTTCCCAATCATTCTTACCAAATCATGGTGAAGGTTGATTATTCCTAAGTCAATACATGTTCTTTTTCCTATCTCGATGATTTCTTGCTCAATTTGTTTCTTTGTTTTTGAAACAACTTCTTCAATTCTTGCAGGGTGTATTCTTCCGTCTGTTACTAATTTGTGTAGTGCAAGGCGTGCAATTTCTCTTCTGATGGGGTCAAAACAAGATAGTATGATTGCGTCTGGTGAGTCGTCGATTATTACCTCTACTCCTGTAAGACTTTCCAATGCTCTAATGTTTCTTCCTTCTCTTCCAATGATTCTACCTTTTACTTCTTCGTTCTCAAGGTTAAATACTGATACTGTGTTTTCTATTGCGTTTTCGGTTGCTGTTCTTTGTATTGATTCAACAACTATTTTCTTTGCTTGTTGGTTTGCAGTTAGCTTAGCTTCTTCAATTATCTCCATAACTCTGCTCGATGCATCTGATCTTGCCTCGCCTGTGATTGCTTCTATTAGCTCTTTCTTTGCTTCCTCTGCCGATAAGCCTGCAATTTGTTCTAGTTTATCTACACTCTTTTGGAATGTTTTTTCTACCTCTGCTTGACGTGTAGATAGTATTTCTAGTTGTTTGTTTAAGTTTTCTCTTGCTGCTGTAAATTCGTTGTATTTCTTTTGAAACTCGTCAACCTTAAGCTTTATTTCTTGTTCTTTTTGCTTTAGTTTGTTTTCGGTTTGCATTACACGACTGTTGCGCTCCTGTACTTGCTTTTCGTGTCCTGTTTTAAGTTGTAGGAATTTCTCTTTGGCTTGTAGGATTCTTTCCTTCTTTACCAGCTCTGCTTTCTCTTCAGCCTCTACTAAGATTTTTGCAGATTTCTTTGTCAATGCGTCTCGAAGTCTTGTTGTTGCTATATAAATTCCGATTCCTGTGAAAACTATTGCAACTATGACGCTTACAATTATTGTTATTATGTTCATAATTTTATATAAGTATTAATTAGTCTTTTCTTATCCTGTTTTTAGGTTGGCTAATAATATGTTTAGGATAAAACTTATGGTTGTTGAAAATAAAAAACCCGCATCCTTCCAAAAAGGAGTTAAGAAAAACTCCGTTAAACAAGATTTGAGTGCCAGCCGTATCAAACTTCCAATGTCTTCCGAAGAAGAACCCCTAAGGGTTAAGGCCTGTTTTGCCCGGTTTTGAGCGTTCTCCTTTCAATTTTAAATGTTGAGTTTCCAAACTGTTTTCTGAACTGATGCGGGAATATCTTTAATATATGTTTACTATATTTTTAATCTTCCATGCAGAGTATGCTATCTATTTCTTCTAGTTTTGCTACTAATTGTTTGTCACTAAAAATGTTATCTTCTTTTGTCTTTATATAAGATGTTACATATTGTAGTAGCACCATTGCTAATAGGTCTTGTTTATCTTTATAGGCATACATCTTGGCGTAATCTTTGATATTTGATTTAACTGCGTCAACGGCTTTTCTAAACACCTCTTCCTCTTCTCTTTGAATCCTTACCTTATAAACTCTTCCTGCTATGTCTACACTTATCAATAAATCTTCAGTCATTTGCTTTTGCATTTAGAATTTATGTACTATTGCTCAGTTCTTGTTATCATCCCTACACACGTGTCTATCTTACGCACCAAGTTATTTATTTTCAGTTTAACCTCTGTTATATCCGAATTATTTTTTATTGCTTCTCCTAATTTTAATGTTTTAATTTGTTCTTTTAAACTATTTATTAATTCTGATTGTTCCAATACA
>DUQY01000271.1 GCA_012837565.1 Bacteroidales bacterium
CTCTTTTTGATTTTTAAAAATAGAATATCTATATCCAAAGTTTAAGTCTTTATTGTTATATGTCTTCCATTCTTTTGTCAAAGGATTATAGGTTGTGCACTCCACAAAACACTCTTTAAGTTCTTCCCCATATGCTCCAATATTCTGAACAGCCACAGCTCCGACATTGCCAAAGACAGCTGCAAGGTTTTCAATTCCCCACCAACCTTTCTTAGCACAGAAGCTAACAACATCATTCCATATTTCTCCTGCATAAGCATCCAGAATAACGATCTCATCATCCATCTCAACAACATTAATCCCCTTATTTCTAATTAAAAGGACTGTTCCGTCAAAATAATCACTAGTAAAAACAGTGTTGCTACCGCCTCCTAAAATAATGTTCTTTTCAGAAAGACTAGTCTCGTTTATTTCCGACAAGTCATCCTCGTTATCAATGAAGATAAGAGTTTTAGCAGTTGCGTTGAGTCCAAAAGTATTGAGAGATTTTAAATTATAATTGGAATAAATCATTAGCTTGAAAGGATAAATATTTCTACAAAAATACAAATAAATAAGAAAACACTACTGCTCATTGGATAATAATTTTTATTTTTGTAGAATTAAACAATCAAAAAACACCTTCTATGAAACATAAATCTATACTATACCAAGACAAAGCAATAATTAACTATCAGGACGAAGGCCAAGGAAATGAAACATTAGTTTTACTGCATGGCTTTATGCATAACTTAGATGTTTGGGCAAGTTATGTGTTTAAGTATATGAAAGACATCAGAGTAATAGCTATTGACCTATTGGGTCATGGTGAAACTTCTGATTTATCAGAAAGCCACTCTATGGAAATGCAAGCCGATATGGTAAAATCAGTCTTAGACCATGTTGGAGTCAAAAACTGTGTTATTGCAGGGCATTCAATGGGAGGATATGTTGCTTTAGCTTTTGCAGAAAGATATCCGGAAGCTGTTAAGGGATTATCTTTATTAAACTCGCATGCCCTTAAGGACACTGAAGAAGGAAGAGAGGGAAGGCAAAAGAATTGCGAAATAATTCAAAATAACAGAGCATCTTTTATAGTAAGCTTTATTCCAGAACTGTTTTTTGCAGGTAATCGTGGAAAATTATATTCGGAAATAAAAGAAATTCAAGATATGGCAATGGGAATGAAAGCTGAAAGTATAATTGCTGCACAAAAAGGAATGATGGAAAAACCATCAAGGCTTGATATTCTTGTTAACGCTCCATATCCTATATTGTTTTTAGCAGGAAAACAAGATCCAAGAATTGTTATGGAAAAGGTATTCGCACAAGCAATGATGCCGAAACACTCAGAACTAATGATGTTAGATGATGTAGGGCATATGATACATGTAGAAGCCAAGTCAGTAGTACAACAAAGACTTCTATCCTTTACTAAAATGTGCTATTTATAAACAAGAAAGAACAAATAATGATAAAAACCCTAAACAGAACTCTTAAATACTCACTTTTAACTTTGTTTTTTTCTGTCTTAATTCAATTCGTAGCACAGAGTCAAACTAAAAACTATCCAAAAGATCAATTTCAAAGTCCCATAAGAAGGCAGCTAAACCTATCAGGCAGTTTTGCAGAACTGAGAACTAACCATTTTCATTCAGGCATTGACCTTCGAATAGGTGGAGTGGAGGGAGAAAAGGTATATAGTCCATATCAAGGTGCTGTTACCAGATTGAAAATACAAGCTTGGGGAGGAGGGAAGAACCTCTATATAGAACACAGTAACGGCTACACCACTGTCTATATGCACCTTAGGAACTATTCTCCAAAGATAGAAAAATATGTAAGGGAATACCAATATGCTAATCAAACTTATGAGTTCGATATACCTGTTCCTAAGGGTGAGCTAATAATAGAGAAAGGAGAACTAATAGCATATGCAGGAAATACAGGATCAAGCGGAGGTCCACATCTACACTTTGAGGTTAGAGATACCAAGACCCAATATATAATCAACCCACAACATTTTGGATTAGATGTTATAGACAATAGCCATCCCTATATTAACTCTATACTAATAAGGCCAGAGGGAGTATCTTCTAGGGTAGAGGGAATGCCTGATAAACAAATCTACAAAGTTATAGGACCTAATCAATCAAGACCAAGAAATCAAAAAGCGATAAGACCTAACGACACCATAGAGATAACAAATATGATAAGTCTTGGGATTCAAGCTTTTGATAAGTCTTCAGGGAGTACGTCCAGAAACGGCATCTATTCTTATAAGCTTCTAATCGATAATGAGATCTTTTGGACGTTCAAAATAGATGAGTTCTCTTTTGATAAATCTCGTTATATTAATGCTTGTATAGATTATGAGCTTTATAAAAACAAAAAACAGAAATATTTAATTACAAAGCAACTGCCTAATAATCAATTTGCAGACTTTAAGACCTATAATTCATCAGGGGTAATCAGTCTTAAGCCAAATACAATCAAGAAAATAGAATATATACTCCAAGATTATAAGGAAAATACTACTAGTTTTGTATTCTATATTAGAGGAGTGGTTTCAAATCCAAACCTTATAATAAATGCAGAATTCTCACCAACCCAAGCCTTATATTGGCATAAAGATAATATTATAGAGGATAATCAATTTAGAATAGAACTGCCTAAGAACTCATTATACGAAACAGCAGAAATAGACTACCGCAGTTCCATTGATCTATTAACCCAATACCCAGTTCTTAAAATAGAATCTAACTCAGCCCTACATTCCAATATGGAAATCGTAATGCCTATCCCCAACATTATAAGACCAGAACATAGGACTAAGATTGTGGTTGTGGAGCAAAAAGGTAGGTTTCAAAACTCAATAGGGGGGAAGACAAGAGAAGGTATTATCATTGCTTCAACACGTAGCTTTGGTACCTACTCCATAGCTCTTGACACCATAAGCCCAACCGTTTTTCCAAAAAACTTTAAGTCAAATGGCAAACTAAGACCAAAGCAAAACACTTTAACCCTTCGAATTAAAGACGAACTAAGTGGAATAGCAAGATACAAAGGATATATTAATGATAAGTGGGTTTTGATGGAATATGATGGTAAAACAGCAACCCTAACATATAATATAGACAACAAGGAACTTAACCAATCAACCAATAATCTTAGGATTGAGCTACAAGATGAAGTAGGTAATGCCACAATTAAATCATTTACAGTTATTAAGTAGGTAAACTCTTAGTCATTCAGATTCTTTTTTCTTATTCAAAAATGAAACGAAGAAAGAATTTACTGAATCTTCGTTTTAATAAATTGAAACGAAGATCTAGAAATTTAAAACGAAGAAAGAATTTCTTGAAACGAAGAAAGAATTTTTGCAAGTTTTTGCTTCCTGCTTTTTGATTTTAACTAATTTATCTTATCTTTGTGGTTTATTTTCTAAATCATTATTACTTAACGTATGAAAATTAGTGAGATTGCTAAGATTTTAGATGCTCGAATTTTGGTTTCTAATTCGAATTTGGATTCTCGAATAAAATATGGGTTTGCTTCAGACCTTATGAGTGACGTTCTTACCTTGGATGAGGAAGAAATTATACTTATTACAGGTCTATGTAATATTCAAACTATCAGAACGGCTGAAATGGCCAATATAAATTGTTTGCTATTTGTTAGAAATAAGCAGGCGAGTGAAGAAATGATTGAGCTAGCAATGGAGAACGATATGATAATTCTTCAATGTGAATATTCGCTTTTCAGGACAGTAGGTCTTTTGTATGAGAAAGGTCTTCGTCCTGTATATTAATTTTATAGCTTATGCATAATGAATTTAAAGTTGTTGAGGGAGATTTTGCCAATGCTGGTAAAGCATCAAGCGATATAAAAAAGACTTTAAAACAGTTGAATATCGACAATCAAAAAATCAAGAAGATTGTGGTTGCAGTTTACGAGGCTGAGGTTAATGCTATTGCTCATGCTTATGGTGGTACTATTTATGTGGATATAGATCAAGACAAGATAGTTGTTGTAATTGATGACGTAGGTCCTGGCATTCCTGATATGGATAAAGCTATGACAAAGGGTTTCTCCACAGCTTCTGCTAAGGTTAGGGAAATGGGTTTCGGAGCTGGTATGGGTTTGCCTAATATTAAAAATAATGTTGATGAATTGGAAATAAAGACTGAGGTAGGCGTTGGAACGGAGGTTAAGATGGTCGTCAATTTCCAATAATAATAATTAAAAACTGTTTGTCATGAGTGAAAACTTTTTTTATCATGCTCTAAAGATTGATCATAAAATTTGTTATGGTTGCACTCTTTGTATGAGAAATTGTCCAACAGAGGCTATTAGGGTTAGGAATGGTAAAGCTACAATCTACGGAAACAAATGTGTTGACTGTGGAGAATGTTATAAGGTTTGCCCAAGTGGTGCTGTTTATGTTGCTCAAGACGACTTCGATAATATTTATAATTTTAAGTATAGGGTAGTTCTTATGCCTTCTGTCTTTTTAGGACAGTTTTCTGAGGATATTAGAGCCTCTCAAGTATATTCTGTTATCAAAGATATAGGTTTCACTCATGTTATTGAAGTTGAAGCAGCTGTTATGACTCATACTAAGTTAACAAACAAATATATCAGAGAGCACGAAGACAAAAAGCCTTTAATTTCTACTTTTTGTCCTGCTGTTGTTCGTCTTATTCAAGTTAAATTCCCTGCTTTAGTCGATAATTTAATTCCAATCAAGGCTCCTGTTGACTTCACTTCCATATATATACGTAAAAAGCTAATTGATGAAGGTGCTGATCCTAACGAAATAGGTGTTTTCTATATAACTCCCTGTGCGGCTAAGATTGCTGCAACTAAGAGCCCTGTTGGTGAAGCTAAGTCTACTGTTGATGGAGTTTTGAATATGGATACTATGTATAATATGGTATACAAGCAAATCAAGCAACACAAAGAATACGATAAGACTGTTTCTGCCAACGATGCACCTTCGGACTCTATTCTTTTCGCTCTAACAAATGGAGAGAAAAGACTGACCCATTGCAAGAAAAGCTTTGCCATTGATGAGATTCATAATGTTATGGATTTCTTGGAAAAGGTGGAGAATGATGAGATAGAGGATTTAGATTTTTTGGAGCTTAGGGCATGCGACGAGAGTTGTGCAGGAGGAATCTTAACTTGCGGAAATAGGTTTTTGATTAATGACAGAATGACTCAAAGGGCAAGAAAATTGGCTGATAGGGAAAGGAATGGTGAAACTTCAAGAAGGAAAGAAATTCATTCCCAAGAGGAGTTTTTGTTTGCAAACTCTGCTGTTGCCAAAATTATGCCAAGGAGTATGATGGTTTTGGATGACGATATTAGTATAGCGTTTGAGAAGCTTACTAAAATAAAAGAAATAGCGGCTAAGCTTCCTCAAACCGACTGTAATGTTTGTGGATCGCCTTCTTGTCACGCTTTGGCAGAAGATATTGCTTGTGATGAGGCTAAGATGAGTGACTGTGTTTTTATGCAAAGGAACTTGGAGATGAGAAATAGTTTGAAGGTGGAAGAAAGTGTTGAGATAATGAAAAAGATTTGGGGAGAAGAAAAGATAAAGGATTATGTTCTAAAAAAATAGATTCTACTGCTTTGTTTTCTGGTTCGCAAATAATTTTTAATTAGATATAATTTTTCAGATGCTTTTATGTTTTAAATACATAATGTTTTATTTTTTTAATAATGAAAGACAAATTACTGCATATTATTTTTTTAAAAGACAATAGTCTTTTTAGATACATATTTCTATTTATTATTATTTTTAGCTTTGCATCTGGACTTAAGGCGCAGAACTTGAGAATAGAGGGAGTGGGACAAGGAATAGGAGGGAAAACAATTAGACTTATTTCTATTTCGGATAATCTTTCAAAAATAGAGAAAGAGGAAGGTGTTTTTAAGGTAGGGGAAGAGGATTCTGTTTTTAGTTTTGCTCTAACCATTTCCAATACCTCATTAATGAAGATTAGGATTGAGTCTTTCGATTATAATTTTATTGCCAAAATGGGTTCATCCTATAAACTAAGAATTCTTCCTTTCAACTTCAACATTTCAGATAAGGTTAATACGCTTTTCTATAAGTTTCCTTTGCCAACAATTATAGAGAGTTCAACTGACAAGTCTCTTAACGAAAAAGTCTTTGTTATTGATAGCATTATTGAGGATTATATACTTAATAACGATAGAGATATTTTATTCTTTAGGGATAAGAAAAAGGTTGATTCGTTGATTAAAATGTTAAGCTCTGAGGTTGACTCAACCGATACCGACTACATTAAGGAATACCTGAAATATTCCATTGGAATAGTTGAGTATTCTTCGAAAACAAAAAACGATCTCAAGCTGAAAACAGAACTTTTCTTCGATAAGCCAATCCTTTATGATAACTTAGCTTATATGGATTGTTTTGAAATGATATATGGTGACTATTTCACAAAAGGAAATAAGATATTTGACAAGAGGACACTAGAAAGATGGTTTGAAACAAATGATTATTTTTCGTTAATTGACTCTTTAGGTAGAGATAGTTTGCTTAAGAATGAGGTTTTTAGAGAACTTGTTTTTCTAAGAGGAATGAAAGAGGCTTTCTTTTCTCAGATCTATAACAGATTACATATTGTTATGATGCTCGAGAACTTCGTCTATCAAACAAAATTTCTAGAGCATATTCATATTGCAAAAAATCTTTTAGAGATATTCTCTCAACAATCTACCTATGGTGTGAATGCAAGTGATTTTTCGTTAAAGGATATATACAATAACTATATAACTCTTGATAAATATAAAGGAAAACCTCTTATTATTTCCTTTGTCAAAGTTAGTGAACCAGCTTGTTTGAGGGAGTTGAATATGATGTATAGTCTTGTGGACACCCTTGGAGATCATTTCAATTTCTTAACAATAGCTTGTGATAAGAGCTTGGATGCTCTCTATAATTTCTTAGTAAATTCAAATGTTGGAGTGAAGTATAAATGGGACTTTGTGCATTTTGAAGGGAAATGGGATATGTTTGAGAAATATAATATTATTGTGTTTCCAACATTTCTTATGTTAGATAGTAAAGGTGTTATTCTTCAAAACCCAATGCGAAAGCCTTCCGAGGGCAGCTTGCTGCCTTATATTCCTAGACCAAAACCGAAAGATATAGACTATGTTTTGCCTAAATAGTTGAAGACTTTGGGATTTTAGGGATAAAATAATTAAATTTGCAAATTAAACAATTAAATATATAAAAGATGTCTGATAGTATAGTAATTATTCCAACTTATAACGAGAAAGAGAATATAGAGAATATTATTAAAAAGGTGTTTTCATTAGAGAAGGATTTTGATATTCTAATTATTGATGATGGATCTCCTGATGGAACTGCCGATATTGTGAAAAGGTTAATGAAAGATTTCCCTCAAAGACTTAATATGGAAGAAAGGAAAGGAAAGCTTGGGCTAGGAACAGCTTATATTCACGGATTCAAATGGGCTATTAATAAAAAATATGATTATATTTTTGAAATGGATGCCGATTTCTCTCATAATCCAGATGATTTAATTAATCTATATAATTCTTGTGCTAATGGTGCCGATCTTTCAATTGGTTCAAGGTATGTTGATGGAAAAATATCTGTTGTGAATTGGCCAATAGGAAGAGTTATTATGTCTTACTATGCCTCCTCTTACGTTAGGCTTATAACAGGACTTAAGATAGGTGACGCAACAGCAGGTTTTGTTTGTTATAGGAGGCAATTACTTGAGGCTATGAATTTAGAAAAGGTTAAGTTTGTTGGATACGCTTTCCAAATAGAAATGAAATACACAGCCTATAAACTTGGATTCAAATTAAATGAGGTGCCAATTATCTTTGCCGATAGAGTTCTCGGACAATCGAAAATGAGCATGAAGATATTTAAGGAAGCCTTCTTTGGAGTTTGGAGCTTAAGATTTAGAAACTGGAGTAAATACAAGAAAACGAAATAATAAATATTCAAAATACAAATATTAAGGAAAAGCTATGAAATTAAGAATTAATATACTTATAACTCTATTATTACTTGTTGTAACCAACATAGTTGTAGGTCAAAATAGGATGTTGAAATTGGAGGATGTCCAAAGCAGAAACTACTACCCAACTAATATATATGACTCTAAGTTTATTGACAATACCGATGACTATACCTTCACTAAGGATGGGAAATCACTATGGTTAGGAACATCAAAAGAAGAGCCTAAAGAAATACTTAAACTAGAAGATATAAAAGATAATACCCCAAAATCTTTCTTTGGAATTAAATATGCTAACGAAAATGAGTTTTACTACACATCTACCAATGGTGATTTATGTCTTTATAATTTTAAAACTAAAATATCAACTATTGTTGCAAATTTTGACAAGGAAGCAAGTCAAGTAGAAGTGTTTTACAAAAACCCAAGATTAGCTTTCAAGAAAGACGACAACCTTTTCGTTCAAGTTAACTCTGAAAACAGACAAATTACAAAAGACGGAACTAAAGATATTGTTTATGGAGAAGCTGTTCATAGAAATGAATTTGGAATAGACAAGGGACTTTTTTGGAGTAATGAGGGAGAGAAGTTAGCTTTCTATAGGATGGACCAGTCAATGGTTTCTTCATACCCACTTGTAAACACAGAAACAAGAATAGCAGAACATAATCCTGTAAAATATCCTATGGCAGGGATGAAGTCTCATGAAGTTTTGGTTGGGGTTTATGATGTAGCATCTCAAGATGTAGTTTATCTTAAAACAAGAAAAGACGAAAGCTTAGAAGAAAGAGAAATGTATTTAACTAATATTTCTTTTTCACCTGATGCAAAAACTATATATATAGTAAAGCTTAATAGACTTCAAAACCATATCGTAATTGAAAGTTATAATTCAATAACTGGCCAAAAGACAGGAGTGTTATTTGAAGAGAAATCAAATAAATATGTTGAGCCACAAGTTCCAATGCTATTTATTCCCAATTCACCAAATCAATTTCTTTGGTTAAGTCAAAGAGACGGATACAATCATATTTATCTATACGAGGCAAGTGGAAAACTAATTAAACAACTTACATCAGGAAACTGGATGGTTAAGTCAATTGAAGGCTTTACTCAAAAGGCAGATGAGGTTTTTGTTTATGCAACAAAAGACTCGCCAATCGAAAACAACTTCTACGGAATAAATATTAAAACAGGTAAGATAACAAGATATTCTCCTGACCATGGAACGCATAATGTAGCTTTTAATGCAAAAGGAACAATGTTTATCGACACTTATTCCAATTATAATGAAGTAGCTGGAAAAACACAAGTTCTTGATAAAAAAGGGAAGACTATTCGAGTAATAAACAATAGTGAAGACCCTTTAAAAGATATTGATGCTCCAACAATAGAAATATCAACTCTTAAATCTAAGGATGGAGTAGACTTATATTATAGAATGATTAAACCTAAAGATTTCGATCCAAATAAGAAATACCCAGTAATAGTATATGTTTATGGCGGTCCACACGCCCAACTTGTAACTGACAATTATTTAGGAGGAGCTAATAATTTCTTTATGTTCTTAGCTCAGCAAGGCTATATTGTTTGGACTCTAGATAATAGAGGTTCTGCAAATAGAGGTTATGAATTTGAATCTTCAATCTGGCATAACTGTGGATCAATTGAAGTTTCAGACCAAATGGAAGGAGTAAACTACTTGAAAACTCTACCTTATATTGATGGAGAAAGGATAGGTGTTGATGGTTGGAGCTATGGTGGCTTTATGTCAATTTCTCTTAAACTTAGAAACCCAGGAGTGTTTAAGGTAGCAACCGCAGGAGGTCCTGTAGTTCATTGGCAATGGTATGAGGCTATGTATGGAGAAAGATATATGGGAACACCAGAAAATAATCCAGAAGGATACAAAAGCTCAACCGTATTAAATTATATTGACAATTTAGAAGGTAAATTACTTTTAATTGAAGGGTACCAAGATGCAACAGTACTTCCTCAGCACTCAATTGAGTTTCTTCGCAAGAGTGTGAAAAAAGGGAAACAAGTTGATTTCTTCCTTTATCCAGACCACGAACACAACGTTAGAGGCAAGGATAGGATACATTTGTATGAAAAGATTTACCTCTATCATAAAGAAAATCTATAATAAATAGTAAGAATTTAGAGTTAAAGAATATAATAATAGAAAAAAGATATGTTCACAGGAATAATAGAAAAGATGGCAAAAGTTATTGCTATTGAAAAGGAGAATACAAATTATCATTTTACGTTGGAAGTTGATATTGCAAATGAGTTAAAGGTAGACCAATCTATGGCTCATGATGGATGTTGTTTGACAGTGGTTAAGTTAGATGCTAAGAAAAACCAATATGTTGTAACAGCAATGAAAGAAACAATGGACAATACTAATCTTTGTACTTGGGAAATAGGAACAGAGGTTAATGTAGAACGTTCAATGAAAATGGATGGTAGGTTTGATGGACATATTGTTCAAGGACATGTTGATCAAGTTGCAAAATGCATAAAGGTTGTTGATGAAAATGGCTCTTGGAGGTATTTCTTTGAATACGACTCAACAAAAAATAGCTTTACCGTTCCAAAAGGTTCAATAACCGTTAATGGAGTTAGTTTAACTGTTGTTGATTCTGAAAAAGGGATGTTCTCTGTTTCAATAATCCCTTTTACTCAAGAAATGACAAATTTCCACAATTTTAAAAAAGGTTCAATTGTAAATATAGAATTTGATGTGTTTGGCAAATACGTTCAAAAACTATTAGAACAATATATGGAAGCTCAAAAATAAAAAATGATAGATACAACAATTATAAGTCCAGACAAATGTGTTATGGTAGGAGTCTCAACACCTGATTCTCCCTATGAAAAAACTAAAGAATACTTAGAAGAACTTGCTTTCTTAATTGAAACTTCAGGAGGGGTAGCTGTTAAAAGCTTTATCCAAAGACTTCAATATAGGGACCCAAGAACATTTGTCGGGAAAGGAAAACTAGATGAAATTAAAGAATACCTTAATGCTGAGGAAATAGAGTTTGTTGTTTTCGACGACGAGTTATCTCCTTCGCAAATGAGAAATATTGAAAAAGAATTAGACCGCAAGGTTATGGACAGAACAGGTCTAATTTTAAATATCTTTGCACAAAGAGCTAGAACCTCACATGCAAGAACACAGGTTGAATTAGCTCAATACCAATATCTACTTCCTCGTTTAACAAAAATGTGGACACACCTTGACCGCCAAAGAGGAGGAGCCTCTATGAATATGAGAGGTCCAGGGGAAACCCAAATAGAAACCGATAGAAGAATAGTGTTAGATAAGATTTCTGCCTTAAAAGAAAAGCTAAAAGATATTGATAAGCAAAAGATTGTTCAAAGAAAGAATAGGGAAAGCCTTATTAGAGTTGCCTTAGTTGGATATACCAATGTTGGCAAATCAACCATAATGAACTTACTTGCAAAAAGTGAAGTGTTTGCTGAAAACAAGCTTTTCGCAACCTTAGATACAACAGTAAGAAAGGTAGTTATTGAAAACCTTCCATTTCTTTTGACTGACACCGTTGGTTTTATAAGAAAGCTACCACATGGTTTGATAGAAAGTTTCAAATCAACCCTTGATGAGGTTCGTGAGGCTGATGTCTTAATTCATGTTGTGGATGTTTCTCATCCTGGTTTTGAAGAACAAATTGATGTTGTTAATCAAACCCTAACCGAAATCAAGGTAAATGACAAGCCAACCATTATGGTATTTAATAAAATTGATGCTTACACTTATATTAGAAAAGACGAAGACGATTTAACTCCTGTATTAAGGGAGAATTGGAGCTTAGAGGATTTGAAATCTTCTTGGATGGGTCATGGAGATATTCCCTCATTCTTTATTTCTGCTAAGGAAAAAATTAATATTGAAGAGTTTAAGAATGAGATGTATGATAATATAAAAAGACTACATGCTATCCGTTATCCTTATAATAGTTTTCTATACTAACTTATAATTCAATTATATTTATGTTACAAACAGACACAATAGTACAGACAGGTGAAAAATTGGCAAAAGGTGCAGTAAATGTAGAGAGTGTTACTGCAAATGCAGTAGAATCAACAGTTCAAACAGTTCAACAAAGCTGGGACATGCTTGGTCAGATTCAACAAAAAGGACTTAACCTTCTTTTAGATTTTGGTCCTAAAATTATTGTTGCAATAATACTTCTTTGGTTAGGATTCAAGTTAACTAATTTCCTTTCTAGAAGGATTTATAAAATAATGGTTAGAAGAAGTGTTGAGCCATCACTCGTTCCTTTTGTTACTCAAGTAACATCAATAGTTCTCAAAATACTTATCATTATAACAGTTATTAGTATTGTTGGAATAGAAATGACTTCCTTTATTGCACTTTTAGGAGCAATGGGACTGGCCATTGGTATGGCTTTCTCTGGAACCCTTTCAAATGTTGCCGGAGGAGTAGTTCTTTTAGTCCTTAAAACCTTTAAGGTTGGTGATTATATTTCTGCGCAAGGCATTGAAGGAACAGTAAAGTCAATTTATATTTTCACAACCGTTCTTATAACACCTGATAATAAAACAATATCTATTCCTAATGGGCCTCTTTCCACAGGAACAATAACTAACTATTCTCTTATGGAAACAAGGAGATTAGATATTAATATTAAGCTTGTTCACGGAACAGAAACAACTAAGATTGCTCAAGATATTATAGAGATAATGAAAGAAGACCCAAGGGTTTTAAAAGATCCTCAGCCTAATGTTCTAACCAATATCACCGAATCCTCCGTTACTTTGGATGCAAGGTTTTGGGCTTTAAACAGCGATTACTGGCCTGTTAATGCAGCAATGAACGAGAAGATATATCAATACCTATATCAAAATAGCATTACCGTTCCATATAATAAACTTAGTGTACCTCACGATTCCTAATAATTAATTAATGGCTCATCCCCTAAAACTCTTCTCTTTCAATAGAGTAATTGTCCCTATCATCATAGGGTTGGCTGTTGCTATTTTTCTAATTGCTAAGGATTTTTCTGAACCTATTATTTCGGAAGTAGAGTTTGGACAAGGAGAGTATTATTGGATAGATGCAAACAAAGATAATGCAAAAGATATATCCGAACTTCATTTAGCAGATGAAGATAATTTAGGAAATATATCGGTCGATCACCAAAAAAACATTCTAAAACTAATTATTAAGAACTGGACCTGGGCTTCAACCATCTTCCTTCTTATTGCAATGTTTTTTGCAGTGATGAGAGATTTTATGTATATGCTTAGGCTTAGACATTTGTCCGATAAACAGCTTTCTTGGAAGCAATCATTTCAAATTATTATGATTTGGGAGTTTGGTTCTGCAATAACTCCTTCAATTGTTGGAGGGTCTGCCGTTGCCTTTTTCATTGTTTCATTGGAAGGGATAGGGGTTGCACGTTCAACATCAATTGTTTTGATAACAGCACTCTTGGATGAACTTTTCTATATTATTATAGCACCAATTGCTATTTTCTTAGTTGGTGTTAATGCCGCTTTTGTACACGATTTTGATTTCAGATTGTTTGGATTAGATTTCGGAATTATAACCGTTTTCTTTATTGGATATGGTTTTATGTGCCTACTTACATTAATAATTCTATTGGCAATTTTCATATATCCAAACTCATTTAAAAAGTTTCTCTACTACCTATCAAATAAAAAGATGTTTAGAAAGAAGAAATCAGACCTTCAAAAGATAGGTGATGATGTGATTACTTCTTCAATAGAGTTTAGGGGAAAGAGTTTTTGGTTTTGGATAAAGGCATATCTAATAACCATTTCCTCATGGATATCACGATTTTTGGTAGTTAACTTTATAATCTTGGCGTTCTCTTCCTATGGCGACCAATTGCTGATTTTTGCACGTCAACTTGTGATGTGGATTATCCTTTGCATTAGCCCAACACCTGGAAGTAGTGGTGTTGCAGAGTTTGCTTTCCCTATTTTCTTCAATGATTTCATCCCTCTTGGACTAGGTTCAACTCTTTCTGTACTTTGGAGACTCTACACCTATTATCCTTATATAATCTTGGGTTTAATTATTCTTCCAATCTGGACAAAAAGAGTTTTAAGAAGGCAGAGGATGAAGAAGATAAAAGAAAATCAGGAAATAGAAAAACAAAACAAAGAATCAGGAAATTAAAACGCTGAAACAATTTACTGAATCGCTGAACTAATTTCTTGAATCAAAGAAAGAAAAAATTGAAACGAAGACTTATTTTTTTATATTAGGTCATCGGCAAGTTTCTCAAAAATAATACCATCGAAATTACCAGAACTCATCATAAGGAGATTTGTATTCTCCCATTTATGGCTTTTGATTTCTAAAACAACATCCTTTGATGAGGTGAAAACTTTAATGTCCCTTCTTCCAAAAGCTTCGAAAACTTGCTGCTTTGTTATTTCTGCTAATCCCTTATGAGCAATTGTATGAGGGTTAAAATAAACTATTGCATCATCTGCCATATCCATAGATCCCTTATATTGCAAAAGAAACTCAGCATTTAGACTGCTAAATGTGTGAAGCTCCATTGTTGCAATTAGTTTTCTTTGTGGGAACTGTTCTTTTAGAGCTGAAATAGTTGCTTTAAGTTTTGAAGGAGAATGAGCAAAGTCTTTGTAAATTTCAACGCTATCGTTTTTCTTTACAAGCTCCAATCGCTTTGATGCTCCAGTAAAACTGCCAATCTCTCTTAGGAAGTCTTCGTTCTTTACGCCAATTCTTTCACAAACAAGCATTGCTCCATATAGGTTCATAAGATTATGTTTCCCAAAAACCTCAATAGGATATTCTTTTTCGTTCCAAATAACAAAGGTTTTGCCGTTTTCAATTTTGTGATTAATAATACTATAAGGCAATTTCTCAATATCTTTTCTCGAGTTTTCAGCAATCTCTTTTACAATTTCATCTTCCTTACAATATATTAAAGAACCGTTTTCTCTTATCTTTTGGCAGAAAACTTCGAACTGCTCAACATATATATCAAAAGTAGGGAAGACATTTATATGATCCCACGCTATACCACTTATTAATGCGATGTTTGGCTGGTAGAGGTGAAACTTTGGTCTAAGGTCAATAGGAGAGGTCAAGTATTCATCACCCTCAATAACCATATACTTTGCCTCTTCAGTTATTTTAACCATAACCTCGAAACCCTCGAGTTGTGCTCCAACCATATAATCAGTCTCAATGTTCAATTTGTTAAGAACATGAAGAATCATTGCTGTTATAGATGTCTTTCCATGGCTTCCACCAATAACTATTCTTATCTTCTCTTTCGACATCTGGTACAAAAATTCAGGATAGGAATATATCTTTATGCCTAGCTCTTGTGCCTTTACAAGTTCTGGATTATCTTTCTTTGCATGCATACCAAGAATAACCGCATCCAAACCCTTTGATACATTATTAATATCCCATCCGATTTTCTTAGGCAATATTCCATAGCTTTCTAATCTTGATTTGGCTGGATCAAATATTTCGTCATCAGAACCAGTAACCTTATGTCCTTTCTTACATAGTGCAATTGCTAAATTATGCATTGCACTACCACCAATTGCAATAAAATGAATTCTCATATATCTTCTATTATTTACTTACAAAAGTAATAATTATTTGATACTCTACACGAAAAAAAAGTTTAAAAGTTTGTTTTTATAAAATTCTGTAGTATATTTGCACATTAGAACACAAATAAGAATAAATAGTTTAAACAAAAACAAATTAATCATGAAAAAAACATTTCTACTTTTTGCAGCCCTATTAGTAGGTGCTACAAGTGCAAATGCACAAAGGTTTATTTCAACTGATGCTATTGCTACAAAAGACAAAGTTGTAGTAAAAGAGACATTAGTTAAACCAACTAAACAACAGGTTACTAACGGAGCTAAGGATTTCGTTTACGGAGCTCCAGTAATTTCTGTTAGCTTTGATGATCCATCTCAATACGAAATGGAAAACCTTCCAGGACATACTGCTGGTACAAATGCTGGTATGTTCCATCGTTTTGATACATCTGCAGCGTCTTCAGCACAACTTGCATCAACATTTCCTAGATTTTATTCATTCTTTGGAATTGCAGACAACGGATTTTATCATGTTGCAAGATATATGGGTTATGAAAACTTTGAAATTGGAAATCTTATAGGTGATGGTTTTGCTTTAATTTCTCCTCTTGATGTTTATTATGCAGATGGATCAAACACAAAAACATATAACACTGTAGTTAGAATTACAGAACCTATTGAAACAACAGGATTCAACACAGTTGATGTTGTTTTCAATCAATACACAATGCGTTTCAATAATGACCGTTATTTTATTGACTATAGTACTAGTCCAACTTTTGCAACTTACGATTCACTTGAATTTAACGTAAAAGGACTTGAATTAACATCTAACGAAATGACTCGTGGACCAAAAATAGTAACTCTTCCAGTTGCTAGTACAGTAGATCAAACTGCTCTTTTTATTCGTTTACGTTACAAATGTAATTTAGGTCAAACTGATCTTCCTTCAGGATACCGTTGGATGTTTGACGAAGTTAGAGTTTATGATGGACCAGAATATAGAATTAACGTTATCTCTACAAATCACAATGACGCTGCTTATGGTGTAGTTCCTGCTGGAATGGCAATGGACACTATGCAATTTCTAGCTGTTGTTGAAAACACTGGTGGTAATTCATTATTTAGTGCTGTTGCAGAAGAAAGATATCATAATGCAACAGATTATGTTTTCCCTAATGATTTTGGAAGTTTCCTTGACCATGTTAACGTATCTGCAACTCCACAAACTTTAACTACAGTTGTTAGAATTGATTCAACACTTAACTCCAATACTGGTGCACTTGAAGCTGTTGATAATAGAAGACATGTTGAAATTGAAGCAAGAACTGCAAGACCTTATAACCAAAATGCTGGCTTATATGGTATTTCTTCAGGAGTAAAATATCTTGAAACAGCTACTGGAACAGATTACAATACTCTTCCAATGGCAGACTCATTATATTATAGAGTTTCTGAAATGCCAGGTTTGGCTGAGTTAGGAACTGCTCGTTGGGCTTCTGACGTTGACGTTCTAATTGAAGGAAGAGCTTGGGCATACGGTTTTGAAGGAGGTTATATATCTTCTGAAGCTCCAGGCTCTGCTGTTGCTGGTTATGAAGTTTGTAACCGTTTCATGACACCATCTGACCTTCCTCTAAATACATATTTTGCTAAAGGTGTTGAAGTTGTTCCTGCTGCAGACTCATGTGATGCTGGACTTTCAATTCAAGTTTCTTTAAAATATATGGACTTTAATGCACCATCTGTTGACGAATTTGTTCTTCCATACCTAATGAATAATGCACCAATTCTTTCTGAAGTTGTTGAAGTTGAAGCTGAAAATTTAAATAATGGAATTTTCACAAACCCAGACAGAACAGAATACACAACAGTATATAACTCTGTTTATGTACCATTTACTCAATCAAATATAGTTCTTGAACCAGACAACTGGTATTTCGCTTGTTATAAATTATTAGATGACGGTAGATTCTTAGTTGCAAGAGACGATAAAGATTATTTACCAACATTTAAACAAGCAGACCAATGGACTCAAACAGTTATGACTCCTGGTGAAGAATCAGAAGGTTATGCTTGGGGATATGTTTTCGGAGATTGGTTATCAAAAAACAGCCAACCAATGATTCGCTTAATGGTTTCTAAAAACCCTATTCAACCAGCATCTATCAATTCAATAAACAATGTTGCAGCTTTCAATTTAAATGCTTATCCTAACCCAGCACAAAATGAAACTACAATAGAATATACTCTAAACACTAATTCAAATGTTGTTATCACAGTATCTGACATTATGGGAAGAGAAATTGTAAGATTTAATGAAGGAGCAAAGGCTGCTAACACAATTAGTAGAGTTGCTTTAAACACTGCTAACATGAACAATGGCACTTACTTCTATACAATTAATGCTAATGGAATTAAAGAAACTAAAAAACTTGTTATCAACAAATAACATTTAATGTTTCCAATTCAATTAAGAGCCTGCAGCAATGTAGGCTCTTTTTTTTTATTAGTTTCTGTAAGAAAATGATTTTGAACTTGTCTTAATAATAACTAAATAGGCAAGATTATCATAGAATCTCCGTTTATTATTATTACTTTTGTCCTCTTGTTAAATCATTATTATTATAATTAAACCAATGAAAAGAAACATAATAAAACAATTAGCAGTGATGATGCTTCTCTTAGTGTCAAGCATCAGTCTTTTAGCGATACCAGCAAATCCAGTCCCAATAACCATTAAACAACCTAATGGTAAGTCGCTAACTTTAACCCCTAAGGGAGATGAAAAGGTCAACTGGGCGTCAACCACTGACAGATATACACTTGTTAGAAATAATGAAAGCGTTTTTGTTTACGGACAATTAAACGAAGAAGGAGATTTAATACCTTCAAGATATATTGCATCTAACCCAGATCAAAGATCAAAACAAGAGAGTGAATTTTTGTCAACCCTCCCTTATGACCTTCGTTATAGTAATAAACAAATAAAAGAAAAAATTGATTTATTTGGCGAAGCAGACATACAGCATAAATCAGTGACAAGCGGAACAGCTAAGTTATTATTAGTTCTTGTTGCTTTTTCTGATAAACCATTTACATATACTCAGTCAGATTTTGACAATCTATGTAATCAAGTTGGATATAGTGCAAATGGAGCAACAGGAAGTGTGAAAGATTATTATCTTGACAACTCAAATGGAGCTCTTAATATGGAGATAGACGTTGTTGGACCAATAACCCTTCCTAATACATCAGCCTATTACGCAAATAATAGAATGCAAGCTTTTGTTTCAGGAGCCTTAAATGCAATTGATGGTAGTGTTGATTTCTCTCAATACTTAAACGGAGAAACAAAGGTATCTAACGTACACTTTGTTTTTGCAGGAAGATCGCAGGCTTCAACACAAGATCCAACCGAAATATGGCCTCATAAGTCAACTATATCAAATAATATTGTTAAAGACGGAGTTAGGTTCTCAAGTTATTCTTGTTCTTCTGAAAAGAAATCTTCAACTGAAATGGACGGTATTGGAGTTATGTGTCATGAAATGGGTCACTCGTTAGGCTTAATGGACCTTTACGACACAGACTATGCTGGAACAGGCGGAACATCTTACACCCCTGGTTCGTGGTGTCTTATGGATGCAGGAAGTTATAATAATAACAGCAATACTCCTCCTTTTTTAAATGCTTGGGAAAGAAAAATCTTAGGCTGGGGAAATCCAATAGTTCTTACAACAACATCTACAGGAATACTACCTGCAATGGCTGATTCACTAACATCTTATCAAATCCCTATTAATAATTACGAATACTTCCTATTAGAACATAGAAAGCAAAAAAGCTGGGATGCTTTTGTTCCAGGAAATGGTCTAATTATATATCATGCTGATTCACGTTTACTAGAAGGGACAAATGCTTTCTACTATAACGACATAAATATTGATCCAACAAATAAAGGCTTTTATATTGAGGTATCAACTGGTAACCCTTCTCAAAGCTCAAGTTCTTATGCTCCATTTGTGGGAATGAGTGGCAAGGATTATTTTACAAACGAATCCATGCCTCAGTCAATCGATAAAAACGGCAACCCAACAAATAGACCAATAACTCATATTGAATATATTAATGATTCAACAATTAGTTTTAGTTTCCTTTCAGACCTTCCACAGGTAATAACTCAAGCTGTAGATCCTGCAACAATAAATAGTGTTTCTGCAACAGTTAATGGAGCAATGGTGTATATGGGAAATGGACAAATACTTGAAAAAGGTATGTATTGGCATTCAGACCCAGATAGCGTTAATGCATTATCAGGAAATAAGGTTATTTCAAATTCGCAAGATTCTTTAATTACTACTCATCTGACAAACCTACCTTCAAACACATTAATTTATTTTAGAGCTTTTGTTTCAAATACTGATGAAGTTTATCTTGCAAATCAAGTCTTCTATTTCACAACAACTGATGGTTTAGGTGTTCTTATGACTTCAAATCCAAATTCTGTTGGCAATACTTCTGCAAAATTAAATGGTTCAATTCTTGATATTGGTGATGGAGTGATGATTTCAAAAGGTTTTGTTTACACAACAGATCCTTCAATCCTTCCAACGCTTAACGATAGCGTTATAATAATAACCGATACTTCAACAGGAGCTTACTCTTTTATATTACAGGGATTGGAAGAACAAACAACTTATTATTACAGAGCTTATCTATTAACCTCTATTGGAGTAAAATATGGCTCAAAAAGAACTTTCACAACAACATTCCCAGAAATATTAAGTAATGTTATTTCAGATAATCAATCATTTTGTGGTCAAGGAACTCCTCAAGAGCTTATTGGAATAACACCAACAGGAGGATACGGAGACTTTACTTATATTTGGGAACAAAAGATTAGGAATAACGTTTGGGAGCTAGCAAGTCAAACTAATAACCAAATCAATTACCAACCAGAAACCCTAACAGATAGCACCTATTATCGTAGAATTGTATTTTCTAATAACATTAAAGATACTTCGAATATAGTTCTAATCAATGTTAAAAACTCATGGGGAGGAATAGTTAATTCTCCTTGGGATACAATAAATCAAGCAACAACAACAGGGGCTATACGTTTAGCAAATCATGTTGGAACAATTAAGAATTGGGAAAGGAAGAAAGACGATGGTGATTGGACAACAATAAGCCATACAACAAATCAACTTATTCAAATCATTGATACAAGTGGATTATATACTTATCGTGTGAAGGTTCAAAAAGATGAATGCCCTGAGGTATATTCATCAGAAAGACAAATTCTTGTTCAAGAAGTTGCAGGACTAAGTGACATTGACTTCAATATTGATATGAGAATTTATCCTAACCCTACAAAAGGAAATATAACAATAACATCATCATACACTAACCCTGTTCAACTTAGAATAGTTAATAGCTTAGGTCAAATTGTTAGATTGGAAACAACACCAATAAGCAATAAGACATTAGATTTAAGTAATCTTGAGAGCGGTAACTATCTAATAACAATTTCTTCGGAAACAAAACAATCAACCAAGAGCATAATTATTAATAAATAAACATATAACATGAATAAAGTAATTAATACAGAGAAAGCTCCAAAAGCAATTGGACCTTATAGCCAAGCAATTCAAACAGCAAACGGATTTTTGTTTATTTCTGGACAAATGCCAATGAACCGAGAAACAGGGAAAATGGCAGAAGGAATTGTAGCTCAAACAGAGCAGGTTCTTGAAAACATTAAAGCTATCTTAAACGAAGCAGGTTATGATTTCAAAGATGTTGTTAAAAGCAATTGTCTACTCGACTCAATGGATGATTTTGCAGCAATGAATGAGGTTTATGCAAAATATTATACTGAAATTCTTCCAGCAAGAGCAGCTTATGCTGTTGAAAAACTTCCAATGGGAGTATTAGTTGAAATAGAAACCATAGCATATAAAGCAGAATAGTAATCTATTTTTCTAAATAATATATAGAAGAAGTAATCAATTTAATTTGGTTGCTTCTTCTTTTTCTTTCACTATACTAAAGTCAAGAAAGAGTAAATTAATATGCTGTTTTAAAAAATTATTACGCAGAGTTAGAAAATTAAAACGCTGTAATAATTTCTTGAAACTGCGTAATAATTTTTTGAAACGAAGATTCACTAAAGGCATAACTGCTAAGCCTTAAAGTATGATGAATTACAAGATTATTTATTTATCATTGCAATATTTATAACTAATTTGAGGTTTATACGTATAAGTAGTAGAAGTTTTATTTATGGAGCAAAAATACAAAGAAAGAATAGGCCTTTTCTTCGGGAGTTTTAACCCAATACATATAGGTCATCTTATAATTGCAAACTATATTGTTGAAAATACTAATATTGATAAGATATGGTTCGTTATATCTCCACATAACCCACTTAAAAACACAAACGACTTATTAGAAGATAACCTAAGATACAACCTAGTTAAGCTTGCAATAAAGAATAATAAAAACTTCAAAGCATCTGACATTGAGTTTAAAATGGAGAAACCCTCCTATACCATAAGAACTCTAAGTCATTTGAAATCGGAATATAAGACAAAAGAATTTATTTTAATTATTGGAGAAGATAATCTAGAGTGTTTTGAGAAATGGAAAGATTATAAAGAGATACTAAGCTCTTATGAGATAATGGTTTATCCAAGAGCAAATATTAAAACAAGCAAGTTTTCAGATAATAAAAACATAATTAGGATTAATTCGCCAGAAATTGGAATATCATCAACCCAAATTAGGGACAATATAAAATTAAAGAAATCGAATCTTTATCTACTTCCAGAGGCGGTTAGAGTGGAAATTAATAATAATAATTATTATTGTAACTCTTAAGCCCAAGATTCGTATCATACATTACTTAGAGAGAAATTAATAAAACATATATAAATGAGACAGTTAAAAATTACAAAGCAGCTTACAAATCGTGAAATTACTTCCCTAGACAAGTATCTACAAGAGATAGGTCGTTTAGAGATGATTTCGCCAGAGGAAGAGGTTTTGTTGGCACAAAAAATCAAACAAGGAGACCAATCAGCATTAGAAAAACTAACGAAAGCCAATCTCCGTTTTGTTGTTTCTGTTTCCAAACAATACCAAAACCAAGGAATGAGTCTTCCTGACCTTATAAACGAAGGTAACTTAGGACTTATTAAGGCAGCACAACGTTTCGATGAAACAAGAGGATTTAAGTTTATTTCCTATGCAGTTTGGTGGATTCGTCAATCTATTCTTCAAGCCCTAGCAGAACAGAGTAGAATTGTACGTCTTCCTCTAAACAAAATTGGATCACTAAACAAAATCAACAAAGCTTATGCTAAGCTAGAACAAGAATACGAAAGAACGCCAAACCCTGAGGAAGTAGCTCTTGAATTAGACCTAACTGATGCAGAAGTTAGAGAGAGTCTTCGCCATAGTGGAAAGCACCTTTCAATGGATGCTCCACTTGCAAGCGATGAAGACAATACCATGTATGACTTTATGAGAAGTGAGGAAACTACAACTCCAGAGGCTGAGCTTTTATACGAAAGTTTAAGAATAGAAATTAACAGAGCAATTTCAACCCTAACACCAAAAGAAGCTGATATATTAAAAATGTTCTTCGGCCTTGAAGGATATCCACCTATGACCTTAGATGAAATAGGTGAACAGTTTGACCTAACTCGTGAAAGAGTTCGTCAGATTAAAGAAAAAGCAATCAGAAGACTACAAAAGCCATCACGTAAAGATATATTAAAGTCTTATCTAGGATAAAATAAATTTATTAAGGGTAAATAATAAATGTTATTAAGCCGTTCTCAAGTTTTGAGGACGGCTTTTTCTGTTTTTAAGAGCAAATAATAGGGAACATTATATATTTATCGGAAAATAATCGTAATTTTGTCTTTGTTAAAAATATAAAATCAAATATACATGTCAAAAAAAGTACTTTGCCTAGGTAACGCCCTGGTAGATATAATCACACAATTAGATTCAGACGATACACTTGAAAACCTAGCCCTTCCAAAAGCAAGCATGCAGTTAGTTGGTCAAGAATTATTAAAATCAATACAAGAATCAACCTCAAATCTTCCTTCAACCCTTCAGACTGGAGGCTCAGCAGCCAACACTGCAAACGGAATAGCTAACCTTGGAATTGATTCTGGATATATTGGAATGGTAGGAGAGGATGAACTTGGAGAGTTTTATGCAAAAGACATGATAGATAACTCCATTGAACCAAAATTTTTTAAAAGCAAAACCACCCAAACAGGAAGAGCAATAGCACTTATATCACAAGATGGAGAAAGAACCTTTGCAACATATCTTGGTGCAGCAATAGAGTTAAATGCAGGCCTATTATCAAAAGAACTATTCAGAGGCTACGATTTTTTTCACATCGAGGGATATCTAATAGTAAATAACGCTTTAATAAAAAGAGCAATAGAACTAGCAAAACAAGAAGGATTAAAAGTATCTATTGACTTTGCAAGTTATAATGTGGTTGAAGATAATCTTGAGTTCTTAAAAGATATATTAAAGAATGTAGATATAATATTTGCTAATGAAGAAGAAGCAAAGTCATTTACATCACAAGAACCCCTATCAGCACTAATAACAATTGCAGAATACTGCGACATAGCAATTGTTAAGATAGGAGAGAAAGGCTCTTTGATTAAGTCCCAAGAAAAAGAATTTATTATCTCTTCATCAAAACGTGCAAAAGTTGATACCACAGGAGCAGGCGATATGTATGCGGCAGGATTTCTTGCAGGACTATGCCTTGACAAAGACTTAGAATATTGCGGAAAGATGGGTAGCATATTAGCTGGAAACGTAGTAGAGGTTTATGGAGCAAAGATGGATGCAGAACGTTGGGAAAAAATAAAAGAAGAGATTAAAGCTATATAATAAATTCTATAATTGAGCTGTAAAAGATACTATTAAAAAACATTAAACGATTATTACACATTGTAATGATAGGTTTGTTTATTCTAATAACATTATGAAAGTAGGTTCTTTGTTTGAGATTACATTGAATCTATTTTGAAAACTGTTCTACGGTTTTTGCTTCGGGATTCTTCGGTATTGTTGTCTGAAACTGGATTTTTAGATCCAAAGCCTTGGTATTTTATGCGGTCTTCTCTTATGCGACTTTTAATGATGTAGTCTGCTACTGCTTTTGCTCTGTTTTCGGAAAGGATTTGGTTATCTTCTTCTTTTCCGATATTGTCAGTGTGCCCTTCTATTGTGCAACGGATTTTGGGATATTCATTAAGGTAGTCGATGAAGGCGTCAATTACTTGTTGGGATTCAAGGCTTATTTCGTAGGAATTGCTTGCAAAAAGAATGTCTTTAATTACATAGCTCTCTCCAACTTTTAGTTCCTTTATCTCCATCTGAATCGGCTTGGCTTCTTTGGTTGTTTCTTTTGTGATAAGCTTAGATTCAAAGGCAAATCCTTCTTTTTTGGCTTTCAGCATATAGGGTTCGTCCTGCAAAACAACTACTGCAAAAGCTCCTGTTAAAGGATCAATATCGTAGTTGGTTTGTGTCTTGTCTGAAATTCGTGTTAGTTCTAGCTCTGCTCCAATACCATCGTCTGAGTGGTCTGAAATATTTCCTTTAAGTAGCTTGGTATTTAATGGTCTGTACTTCTCATCTAGTTCAAACTCGTATATATTCCAATTAGGTTCGCCCTCAATATTATTTGATGCAAAATATGCTGTTTTATTATCTATTGTAACATAAACTCCAACTTCATCTGCCTCTGTATTTATTGGGTAGCCAAGGTTGATTGGTTTTTTCATTGTTTTGTCATCTAACCTTATATAAAATAAATCATATCCTCCCATTCCCCTCCAACCTGTTGAACTAAAATAAAAGCTTATTCCGTCTGGATGTACAAAGGGTGCTTTTTCATCTAATGGGGTATTGATTCTTGATCCTGCATTTAATGCTCTTGACCATGAGCCATCTTTTTGTTTCCTTGAATACCATATATCTAACCCTCCATAGCCACCTCCTCTATTTGAAACGAAATATAGGGTTTTCCCATCAGGTGATATGCAAGGTTGGGATTCCCATGTTCCTAAGGTGTTTATATTGTTTCCTAAGTTCTTAATATCACTCCAATACTCGCCTAGCCATCTGGAATGATAGATATCGCAATTTAAATAATCTTCTTTGGGCATGCAGACGGTATAGTAGAGGTCTCTATTGTCTGCCGTTAAAGTTGCACCTCCCTCATTATAGCTCTCGTTAAAAGGCTCTGGAAGAGGGAATCCTTTGTCGTAGAGTCCATTTTCTTGGAGGCTTGCCATGCTAAACAATTCTTTCATCTCAACATTGGCATGGTCGTAGAAGGTTGATTCGTTGTTTTTCTTAACATACTGCCTTCTGGTAAAGAATATTTTTTCCCTGTCTAATGATATGAAAGGGAGGTATTCATCTTCATTGGTGGCTATATTATTTATCTTTCTAGGACGAAAATCTATGGGGTTTGATTTGGTTTCTGTAATAAATTCTGACCACTCAATATAGTTTTCTGCTTCTAATATAAGGCTATCATAAACAGTATTGCTGTTTTCACTTGCCAATTGTTTGAAAGCCTTGAAGTGTTTTAGGGATGAATCGAATCTTTCGTATGTATATTCAATTAGTCCAAGGTAATAGAAAAGCATTGGGTGGGAATATTCAGGACAAACCTCTATAACCTTTGGAAAGAACTTCTCTATGGTTGAGGGATTTGACTTGCTTGCTCCAATAAGTCCTACAATGAAATAGGGTGAAGCAAAGTCGGGCTGGGAAATAATTAAGTCACGTAAGATATCTGAGGCAGAGCTAAAGTCTCCTTTCAGATATAAATTAAATGCTTTATCAAATTTCTTTAGTGATTTCTTATTAACTGTTTCGCTACATGGGTCATAATCTAAAAGAGTTTTCTCTTGTCCAAAAACTCCTTGAGAAATTATAATTACCAGTATTAATATAGCAAAACGTTTAATCATTAAATATCTGTTTCTATTTTCTCTTTTAATTTATCAACTAATACATCAATAAATGCCTTCAAAGGTTTTTTTACCATTGTAGCCATCATTGGGTTCATATCTAAATTGAAAACAGCTATAACCTTTGTTTTATTATCCGATATGTTAGAGAAATCCCAATTAAATGTAAACTTTATTGGCATTTTAACTTCCTCATCATTAGTTATTATAATGGAAGTATAGGGGGTTGTTTCTGAAATCTTCATTCCAAAATCGGTTAATCCTTTAATAGTGAATGAGCATTTGTCTTGTGTTGCTTTCCAATTCTCAACCTTATCTGGCAAGAGAAGAGAAAAATGAGTGAAGTCTTTTAGGAAATCAAATATCTTTTCTGCCTTTGAGTCAATCTCAACAGTTTTACTTTCTACTTTTGTCATATAGTTTATATAAAAAAAGGCGTTATTTTGAGAAACGCCTTAAAGTTTATTTGAATTTATATCTTATTGATTCAATCTTTCTTCAGACCATCTCTCAGGATTCATTCTCCACTTACTTAATGAAGCTATTTCATCTTCTTTGATAAAGGTTTCTTCTTTTGCAGTTTCAATTAATGTGTCGTAATCTGTGATTGTGTAAAGAGGAACTTCTTTTTTCTGAAATGCTATTTCAGATACTTCTAATCCGTATGTGAAAATTGCAACCATTCCCTTAACAATACAACCAGAGTCTCTTAATGCATCAACAGCCAAAAGACTACTCTTGCCAGTTGAAATCAAGTCTTCAATAACTAAAACTGATTGCCCTTCCTTAACAACACCTTCAATTGTGTTTGTAAGTCCGTGTTTCTTTTCTTCAGGACGAACATAAATAAAAGGTTTTCCAAGATCTTGAGCCACCAAAACTCCTAATGCTATGCCGCCTGTTGCAACGCCAGCAATAACATCTACTTCTGCAAAATGTTCATTAATGATTAAAACAAATTGCTGACGAAGATATGTCCTTATTTCTGGATAAGAAAGAGTTATGCGGTTGTCACAATAAATTGGAGACTTTCTTCCTGATGCCCAAGTAAAAGGATTTTCAGTATTCAATTTAATTGCTTTAATTTGCAAAAGAAATCGAGCGGCCTGAATGGCTGTATCATTATTAATTTTCATGATGCAAAAATATAAAATATTCACCAAATATCATAGTCTTTGTATAACAAATCAACCATTAGAAAGTTTAAATGCTGATGGTAAGGATGTTGTTAAATGCAATAGGAGTAACTATTTTGAACTTCCATTCTACGAATACTTAAAAGAAATTCCCAATAAGAAAGATATAATTCTTCATGTAAGTGATTTAGACCTTTCGAGAGTCTTTATTGAATGTATAAAAAGATATGTCTTTGTTCAGGCTGCGGGAGGTCTGGTTAGAAATGTTGAGAATGAGTTATTATTCATATATCGCAATAGGAGATGGGACCTACCAAAGGGTCATAAAGAACATGGTGAGGATATTGAACAAACAGCAACTAGGGAAGTAGAGGAAGAATGTGGTTTAAAAGACTTAGTTTTGAAAGAGAAGTTGGGCATAACATATCATACCTATTATTTGAACGGTAGGTATGAAATTAAGGAAACTCACTGGTATGAAATGACAACAGAAAGTCTTAAACTCACCCCTCAAAGAGAAGAAGGTATTGAAAAAGCTGTGTGGATAGGAGAAGATAAAATAGATGAAGTGATTGAAAACTGCTATCTAAGCCTTCAAGATTTGCTTAAAAGCATTAAGTTATTTTAGTTCTTTGTATCAGAAAATTCTTTCTTTGATTCAATAAATTAATACGCCGTTTTAAATTTTTAAAACGGCGTATTAATTATTTATTATGGCGTATTAATTTCTTAACTCTGCGTTTCGTTTTATGGAGTTTTTATCCCTTTGAAATAAGACAAACACAGTGTGAGGCAACTCCTTCTTCTCTGCCAACAAATCCAAGTTTTTCTGTTGTGGTTGCCTTAATCGTAATATCATCTACGTTTATTTCCAAAACCTTAGCTAGTGTTTCTTGCATAAGAGGAATATACTTACCTATCTTAGGGTTTTGAAGACAGATTACTGTGTCTATGTTTTCAATCCTATAGCCTTTTTCTTTGATTTTTGAAAGAGTGTCTTTAAGTAGTACCTTGCTATCTATTCCTTTATACTCTTTTTTGTTGTCAGGATATTGAAAACCTATATCTCTAAGGTTGGAGGCTCCCAGGAGTGAATCTATTATGGCGTGAATTAATACATCACCATCGGAATGTCCTAGCGTTCCAACATGTGATTCAATCTCTATGCCACCAATACAAAAAGGAAGTCCCTCTTCTAGTTTATGAACATCGTATCCTATGCCTACTCTTAGTTTCATAACTCTCTAGTTGAAATCAAATGAAAGAGAAATTCGAAGGGTGTTTTTAAGGGGGTGGTTATTTGTTACTGTTGGCACAAGATAAGCTATATCTAATTGCATAACATTATATTTAAATCCTCCTCCAAAAGTAATATATTGACGTCCACCTTTCTTTTGGTTTTCATAGAAATAACCTCCTCTAAGAACAAAGAACTTATTGTAAATCCATTCTGCACCTACTGAGATGTTTATTTCTTGCATCTCTTCCTTAAATCCGTTTGGGGCATCATAAAAAGATTGTATTGCACCCTGAAGAACTCCAACGTTAGGATCTAAACCACTTGCAATTTGACCTTGAATAATATTTTGATTTGAATCTAGGTCGTAAATAGGAGGGGTAGGAACTAATAGTTTGTTGAAGTCTAACATAAAGGAAAGGGTGTTGAACTGATTGAAGTCCATTGTGTATCTTCCTCCTAGCCTTAGGTTTGCTGGTTGAAATTCTTTCTCAATTGCTTCCGAATAAGATATCTTTGAGCCAAGGTTAGCTATTTGAAAACCAATTGCATAAGATGATTTAAGTTCTGATTTTATTTCGTCCTGAAAATATAGTCCTAAGTCTGCTCCAAAAGCATTTGCAGCGTGTGTTGTTGCTGTTCCAGAGTTTTGCCCTTGGGTTAAGTCGGAACGGATATAGCGACCAGTAACTGAGGCTGAGAGTTTTTCTGAAAGCTTCATCGAGTATGCCATATCAAAAGCTAACTCATTAGGTTTGAAATTGCCTTTTGACTCTCCATTAACATCATAAAAGTCTATACCTCCTAAAGAGAAATATGTGAGAGAAGCACCAATAGCATTTCTATCATTAATTTTATAAAATCCGGCAAGATATGAAAGGTCTATATCTCCAACTAAGTCTCTTAGCCATGGGGTATAGGTGAATGAAATTCCAGATCGTTTTTCAATAAAAGCTAACTTTGCAGCATTCCAATGTATTGAATTAATATCAGGTGTTGTTGCAGCTCCAACATCTCCCATTGATCCTGAACGAGAGTCTGGTGAAATTAATAGAACAGGAACACCTGTGCTAATAACTCTTGCTCCGTCTTCAATTTTTTGACTAAGTATGGTTTCATTTATGTTATTATTATCTAAGCCACCTTTGGTAGAGTTTTGAGCCTCTGAAGTTTTTACTCCCAAAAAAAGTAGAGTAATTAAAATCCAATAAGATATTTGTCTGCCTTTTGTTCTTTCCATTTCTTTGTTTCCTGATTTAATTCAATTAAACGATAA